>NZ_JAGPYL010000093.1:0-25972 GCF_018070095.1 Micromonospora sp. U56 | reverse complement strand
GTCCGACCCGAAGCCCACAAATGCTCCAACACCTGCCGATGCCCGAACGTCAACACACCCGGCCTCGCCACCAGCACCCCCAGCCCAACCAAGATCAGTTGCACTGAAGCCTAGAAACCACCCGGCGGGTCGGGGCAACAACTTCATGATCACCGCCTCGGGCGGAGGGTCAGTCGGTGAGGGCTGCGTGTAGCGCACCGGCCAGGTTGGGGTGGGTGTACCGGAAGGTGGCCTTGGTGAGGACGCCGGGGAGGACGCGGGTGCTGGTCAGGGCCTCCTGGGCGAAGCCGCCGAGGGCGACCTTCAGGGCCAGGGCGGGGATCGGCATGATGGCCGGACGGTGCAGCTGGCGGGCCAGCTCCCGGGTGAACTCGGCATTGGTGACCGGGGCCGGACCGACCACGTTGACCGGGCCGCCGATGTCGTCGCGGTCGAGCAGGAAGAGCGCGGCATCCAGCCAGTCCCGCATCGAGATCCACGGCAGCCACTGCCGGCCGCTGCCCAGCTTCCCGGCGATGCCCAGCTTGAACGGCAGCAGCTGCGGCTTGAGCAGCCCGCCGTCGCGGTGCAGCGGCAGCCCGGTGCGCAGCCGTACCACCCGTACCCCGGCGTCCTCGGCCGGCCGGGTCGCCGCCTCCCACACCCGGCAGACGTCGGCCAGGAAACCCTCGCCGGCCGGGGAGTCCTCCTCCACCGCCCGGTCACCGGTGTTGCCGTACCAGCCGACGGCGGAGGAGTTGAGCAGCACCGTCGGCCGGTCGGCGGCCGGCAGCCCGGCGATGGCGATGGCCAGGGTGGTGGTGGTATCCACCCGGCTGGACCGGATGAGCCTCCGGTAGTCGTCGTTCCAGCGCTTGTCGCCGACGCCCGCGCCGGCCAGGTTGACCACCGCGTCGGCCTCGGCCACCACGGCCGGGTCGAGCTGCGCGGCGGACGGGGTCCACTGTCGCTCGTCGGGGGTACGCGGTGGCCGTCGCACCAGCCGGGTGACCTGGTGCCCGTCGGCGGTGAGGCGGTCGACCAACCGGGTGCCGAGGAAGCCGGACGCGCCGGCCATGAGGATCCGCATGTTCATATCTTCGGGTACGGAGGCGGGTTCGGATGCGTTCAGCCCGTTTGCGGATCCGGGAGCGGCCCGCGACGCGCGGTGATCCGTCGCAAAGCCAGGACGAAGGCTGAACCCGAGCCCGACGACGGCTGAAGAGGGGCCTGGTACGGCCTCATCAGGGCGACCGACGAGGAACTGCCCACCCGAGGAAGCGGTCGAAAAGCTGAGCCGGCTCGGGGGCGTCGTGCGGGTTGAGGGTGTGGAGCTGGCCGGCCGCGTCGTGCAGCAGCCCGCCGAGGTAGACCAGTGGAGGTACAAGCGAGGCTGGCCGTTGCCCAGCGGATAGAGAGTGGGGCGTGGCCCCGCCGAGCAAGATCGTCAACGAGCAGGAAGTCCTCGCCTGGTTCGCCGAGGGGCGGAACTTCTTGTCCGCACGACGTCGATGGCGTCGATCTGCTGACGTTCCACCGCGACCGACGGATGTACCAGTGGACGAGAGCCGTACCGCTCCGAATCGGCGGGTAGTTCAGCCAGGGGTACGGTCACGGGCCTGTCGGGCCAAGGTCGTGCGCCTGCGCGGAAGGGTGACTGCCGAGCGGCTCGTCCTGTCCAGCCGGGTCGACCTCAAGCGGGTTCAGTCCCGGTTGGTCGAGCCGGACGGTCGGGTACAGCCGTGCCCCGGGCTGGGTCTGCCGCCGACCGCCGCCCGAGCCTAGTCTGGGCGCTTGACCGCTTGTAGCGTCACCAGCTCGCCCAGCCCGGCGAAGTCGTTGGGGTTGGTGGTGTAGAGCGGCAGTCCGTGTGTGTGGGCGATGGAAGCGATCATGAGATCCGCGATGCGGCGACGGGTGCCGCGACCGGAGGCGAGAACCGCGGCGGCGATGAGACCGAAGGCACGGGCTGCCTCGGCGTCGAAGGGCAGTGGATCGAACGTCGCTTCGACGTGCTGCAGGACGCTCATTCGGCGGGCTCGTTCACGAGGGTCATCAGTATGGTGCGGCCCGGCTGACAGTTCTGCGAGCGTGACGGCGCTGATGACCATCTCGTCCGGCAGGTGCTCGGGATCGAGCGCGGCGAGGTGGATGACGATGCTGGTGTCGATCAGGCCGCGCAGGGGGAGGTCACCACTCACGGTCGAACAGATCCTGCTCGATGGCACTGTCGATGTCGGCTCGGAACGTGGACGCATCCAGCACAGGGGAGGTGGCGAAAGCGGCCATCACCTCCGCTCGCGGCACGAACGTGCGCCGCCGGATCGGGATCAGTCGACCGATCGGAGTGCCGTTTCGAGTGATCGTGAACGACTCGCCGCGCTCAACACCACGCATGATGGTGCCGGAGTCGTTGCGAAGCTCGCGCTGTGTGATCTCACGAGAAGCATGCTCAGCCACGCCGTCAGTCTAGACCAGATGTGCTACAAGGTGCTACGGCTGGCGCGCGGCGGGGGAGTCGGAGGCCGGTCGGCGGAGCGCCCACCCGAGGAAGCGGTCGAAGAGTTGGGTCGGCTCGGGGGCGTCGTGCGGGTTGAGGGTGTGGAGTTGGCCGGCCGCGTCGTGCAGCAGCCCGCCGAGGTAGACCAGCAGTGCCACCCGGTCGTGCGCGTACTCCCGGAGGAGGGTGAGTCGCGCGGTGGCGCACGGCCAGGGCGCGGCGCAGGTCCGGCAGAGCCAGAGCGGACGGATCGGCAGGTGCGGGCGCGGCGGGCTCACCACCGGCCGCCGTTGGCCCGCCAGGTCTGCGCCGGGGTGAGCCGGCCGATCCGGCCGACCCGCGGGTTGGCCCGGGTCGCCTCGTTCCACCAACGGGTGTTCGGCGGCCGTGTGGGCGGCTCCGTCGGGACCTGCGCGTGCCGGTCCGGGCACGCGGTCCACCGCAGGCCGCACGAGCACCAGCGCAGCCCGCGCCGCCAGGTCCGCCGGTGCCGGGGCACGAGCGGCACTGCGCCGTCGTTGCGCCGCCGGCCCGGCCACACCTCAGCGCCGCCCTTCGGGTACGCGGAGCTGCCGCTCGGCGCGGGCCGCCAGCTCGTCAACCGCCCGTTCGGACAGGCCCCGCGAGTGCAGCACCCGCCGTCCCCAACGGTGGAGGCGACACGGGTACGGGGTCCGGTCGCTGCGGCACATTGGGCCGGCCGGCCAGGACTCGGGGGAGTGGACCACCACCGCCCGCACGGCCAGCCGGACGTGTTCGCCCGTCACGTACGGGGGCATCGGCAGCTCGCCGAGCACCTTCTCCACCGCGTCGATCGGCTCGTTGACCAGGGACTGCAACGGGTATCGCCTTCCTCTCGCTGATCCGGGGTGCGGCACCGAGGCGGGCGGGGGCAGCCGTTGCGCGGCGGCCGGAGCCACGGCACCCGCCCCGGGCCAGCTCGATGCGCCCGTCACCGGCGACGGGCGTGGTCCGGCACCCGGCCGACCTCCGGGGGTGGTCGACCGGGTGCGTCTTTCGGGACGACCAGCTCCGGTTTGCAGACCAGGGAGCCGGTCGATGGGAACTTTGTCAGACTAGTTTGGCAAAGTCAACGGACTAGTTCGTACTTGTCTTGCAATGTTGCTTGTGATCAAATGGCGGGTGCAGACCAGGGAGCCCACATGCCCGCCAAACCCAAGTGGGCGCAGCTAGCGGATCTCATCCGCGAGCAGATTGCGTCCGGAGAACTCGCACCCGGCGACAAGTTGCCGTCCACCGCTCAGCTTCGGCTGGAGCACGGTGTGTCGGCCGGTGTTGTGCGCCAAGCCATCCTCGTGCTCCAGACCCAAGGTCTGGTTGAGGGTGTTCACGGCCTCGGCGTGTTCGTCGCCGAGCGGCCCACGGACTGACCACGCCATGCCGGAGCGGGTGACGGCGGACCGGCTCGTCCTGCTGGACCAGGTCGAATGGTTCCACCTCGACCGACCGGTGCTGGTCTGGCCCGGCCAGACCTACTGGGTCGACCGGGACACCGACGAGCTGTGCGTCGACCGCGGCGACGGCCGGATCACCCGTGCCCCCGGCCGGGTCTGCCGCTGACGCCGGACGTGGCCGACCCTGAATCGTTTACGTCATCAGCTCTAAAGCGTCTCGATGAGACGCTCAACTCCCGGTCCGGGGTCGGCTCGCCGCTGACAACCGGCCGCCAAACGGCAGCGGTCAGGACAGCCGGGCGAGGACCGGCGCCAGCGGTTCGAGGGCGTCCCGGCGTACCACGAAGCGGGTGACGCCCCAGCGGCGCCGGTGTTCCGCGACCGCCGCGACGATCTCGTCCGCCGTCCCGATCAGCACGAACGGCGTGGCCAGCACCTCGGCGACGGTCAGCCCGACCTCGCGCGCGGTCTCCGCCGCGGCGGCCTCCGCGTCCTCGGTGACCACCACCGTCTGCACCAGCGCCTCCAGCGCGGGCGGGTCGTCCCGGCCGGTCGCGCCGGCCGCGACGTGGTCGAGCTGCGCCTCGATCTGGTCGGTCCGCCAGCGCACGTCGTGGGCGTGGCCGTCGGCGAGGGTACGCCCGAAGCCGGTCAGCCCGACCACCTCGGCGTGCGCGCCGGCCCAGCGCAGCAGCGTCGAGTTGGCGGTGCCCATGGTCAGCGGGATCCGGTCCTGCACCGGGCGGGGCGCGGTCAGCCGGGCCGCCCGGACCGCCAGCTCGGGGGTGTCCACGGTGATCTCGTCGCCGTCGAGCAGGGCGCGGACCGCCTCGGCGACCGCCACGCAACGGCGTACCCGGCCGGCGACGTCCGGGCGCTCGCGGCCGACGGCGCGCCACTCGGCCGGGGTGTGGCCGGCGCCGACGCCGAGCCGGGCCCGCCCGCCGGAGACCAGGTCGAGGGTGGCCACGTCGGTGGCGAGCAGTATCGGCTCGCGGACGCCGAGGTTCGACACGTACGAGCCGAGGCCGATCGTCGAGGTCGCCGACGCGGCGGCGGCCAGCGCCACGAACGGGGACGTCACGGCCCCGGGGTGGTCGGCGGCGAGCAGCGCGTCGAAGCCGGCGGCCTCGGCGCGGCGGGCCAGGTCCAGCCAGCTCGCCGCGTCGGTGGGGGTGGCCTGGAGGCAGAAGACGGTCACCGGGCCAGCCTGCGCCGTCGGGGACCCCGCCGGCCAGCCCGGACGGGCCGATTCTGCTGACCGGCGAATCCTCACTCGGGCAGCGGTACGCCGAGCAGCTCCTCGGTCGTCCCGCCGCGCACCGCGTTCAGGGCGGCGACCAGCTTCTTTTCCTCGTAGACGAAGTGCGATTCGAGCAGCGCGCTCAGGCCGTCCAGTTCGGCGCGTACCCCGTCGACGCCGGCCGGGTCGGCGGCCAGCTCCTCCACACGGCGTAGGACGGCCGCGACCACCTCGTGGTCGGCGGCGAGTTCGTCGAGGACCGGGCGCAGCTGCGGTGCCTGCTCGGCCAGCACCCGGAACGCCCCGCCGTCCTCGCCGGTGTGGTGGCGGGTGAGCGCGGAGCAGAAGGTCAGGCAGTGGGCGCGCAGGTCGCGCGGGCCGGTGGGGGAGTCGAGGCCGGCGCGCAGCGCGGCCAGCTCCTCGCGGAGCCAGAGGTGGATCTCGATCAACTGGTTGCCGAGGGCGGTCAGGCGGTCGCCCGGCTCGGTGGAGGGGTGCACGTGGATCCCATGCTGTCCCGCGCCTCCATGCCCTCGGCGGTCTCTTTGCCGGGTGCACCGCGACGCTGGCGGTGATCCTACGTCGAGGTGCCCATCTCGTCCGTCCCGGTCTCCTTCCACCGGGCCCGGAAGGCCGCCTCGTGCGCCTCGTGGGTGGTCTTCTCGTGGAAGACCACCTCGTGCAGCGCACGCCGGCCCTCCTCCATGGTGAGCACCTCGACCACCACCAGCCCGACGCAGATCGCGGTGAGCAGGGTGAGCGTGGCCAGCCCGGGCAGGTGGGAGCCGACCGGGATGCCGAGGGCGAGCAGGAGCACCGCGGCGACCCGGGTCCAGGACAGCGTGTGCAGCGTGCGCCACTGGAAGAGCATGTTCCCGCACAGGTAGCAGATCACCCCGCCGAAGAGCAGAGGCACGCCGGGGCCGTGCGGCGGCTCGTGGATCGGCACCGACGGATTGGCGATCTTGTGGACGATCCCCTCGGCGCCCAGGGCGAACAGGATGATCCCGGCGATCATCGGCAGGTAGAAGTAGGCGTACGCGTCCCGGGCCATCCCCACCCGAGAGCGGCCCTGCGTGGCGTGCAGCGCGATCCGGGCGGCCGGGCCGATCACGTCGTAGTGGGCCCACCAGAGCGCGGCGGTGAAGAAGATGCCCAGCGCCGCCGCCGCGACCGCCTGCCAGGTCGGCGGTTGGCCGAGCAGGTTGCTGCCGACGCCGACCGAGATGACCGATTCGCCCAGCGCGATGATCAGGATGAGGTCGTAGCGTTCCGTCCAGTGCTCGGCCGACGCCACCGCCCAGCCCCAGGTGCCGCCGATGAGCCCGGTCGAGTACTGGAGCACCACCACCGTCAGCCACAGGCCGTCCCGGACCATCCCCGCCACGCCCAGGTCGTCGATCCAGGTGGGGATCAACGCCGCGGCCAGCAGCAGGAGGGTGCTGAGCGTCATCTCCGGGGCGAACCGGAGCGTCTGCCGGCGCTCGTGCGGGCTGTCCCGGACGACGTGCAGGTAGAGGATGAAGTGCACCGCGCGGATCACCACGTAGCTGGCCGCCACGACCACCGGCCCGGCCGCGCCGCCGCGCGGGTCGCGGAACGCCTGCGGCAGGGCCAGCGCGAAGCAGAAAAGCGCCGCCATCCCGACGACCATCAGCACCGGCACGAAACCCTCGCCGAGCCGCACCCGGGTGGCCACCACGCTGTGCACCACCCAGGCCCACCAGAGCACCGCCAGCACCAGCATGCCGTGCAGCAACGCCGAACCAGTGATCTGCACGGCGGTGGCCCGGGTGATGATGAAGAACGAGAAGACGAAGACCAGGTCGAAGAAGACCTCGAAGCGGTCCACCCGGGCGCCGGGAGCGACGGCGACGGCGGGCCCCAGCCATCTGCGCCCCCGCCACCGCCCGCTGCCCACCCGTCCACTCTCGCAGCGTCGGGTCGGCCCGGAGGCGATTCCCCTCAGCCTGCAGACCGTCCATCAGCAGGTCCAGCAGCCGGCCGGCGAGGTCGCGCTGGCCCGGCTGCCGACGCCCGCGTTACCTCCGCGCCCTGGTGGGAAAACGCCGGCACCGCGGCGTCCAGCAGCCGCCCGCCCCCGCCCCGGACAAGGATGGATCATGACCACCAGCACACCTGTCAGCACGCCGTTCTCCCGCGAGTCCACCGCCATGGAGGTCGTGCGCGGCATCGCCGTAACCTTGACGCCGGCCAGCGGGCCGCGGCGGACATCACGGACACCACCGGCAACGACCGGATCCTCGTCGCCCCGCTCGACCTCGCCGACCAGTCGTCGGTGGCCGGGTTCGTGCGCACCTGGGACGGGCCACTGCACATCCTGGTCGACAACGCCCGCATCATGGCCTCGCCCGAGATGCGCACCCCGCAGGGCTGGGAGATGCAGTTCGCGACCAACCACCTGGGTCACTTCGCCCTGACCACCGGGCTGCACCGGGCGCTGGCGGCGGCCGGGGGCGCGCGCGTCGTGTCGGTCAGCTCGGCGGCCCACCTGCGCTCGCCGGTGGTCTTCGACGACATCCACTTCACCCGGCGTCCGTACGACCCGTGGGAGGCCTACGGGCAGTCCAAGACGGCCAACGTGCTCCTCGCGGTGGAGCTGACGAGGCGCTGGGCCGACGACGGCATCACCAGCAACGCGTTGATGCCCGGGGCGATCCGGACCAACCTCCAGCGCTACCTCAGCGAGGAGGAGCTGAACCGGATGCGCGCGCAGAGCGGCGGCGCGGCCTACTGGAAGAGCACCGAGCAGGGCGCGGCCACGTCCGTCCTGGTCGCCACCGCACCGCTGCTCGACGGCATCGGCGGGCGCTACTTCGAGGACTGCCAGGAGGCCGGGCCGAACCAGCCCGGCACTCGCACCGGGTACGCGCCGTACGCCCGTGACCCGGAGGCCGCGGAGCGGCTCTGGACCGTCTCCGAGGAGACCCTCCGGGCGTGACGGGGGGTGCGGCACCGGTTCCGCGGTCGCCGCACACAGGGCAGAACGGCGCAGGGCGCCCCGGTCGGTGTGACCGGGGCGCCCTGCGCGTGCGGGAGGATCAGAGGCCGAGGTCGGCCTCGAAGTTGCCGCCCTCCAGGCGCTCCTTGACCGCGACCAGGAAACGGGCCGCGTCGGCGCCGTCGATCAGCCGGTGGTCGTAGGAGAGGGCCAGGTAGATCATCGAGCGGACCGCGATGACCTCGCCCAGCTCCGGGTCGTTGACCACGACCGGGCGCTTGACCACGGCACCGGTGCCGAGCATCGCCGACTGCGGCGACGGCACGATCGGGGTGTCGAAGAGCGCGCCCCGGCTGCCGGTGTTGGTCAGCGTGAAGGTCGCGCCGGCGATCTCGTCCGGGCTGATCTTGTTGGTCCGGGTCCGCTCGGCCAGGTCGGCGACCCGCTTGGCGATGCCGCCCAGGTTCAGGTCACCGGCGTTGTGGATGACCGGGACCAGGAGACCCCGCTCGGTGTCCACGGCGATGCCCAGGTGCTCGGCGTCCGGGTAGGTGATCGTCCCGGCCTCGAGGTCCATGCTGGCGTTGACGATCGGGTACGCCTGCAGCGCCTCGATGGCCGCCAGCGCGAAGAACGGCAGGAACGACAGCTTGACGCCGTGCCGCTGCTGGAACGACTCCTTGGCCTGCGCCCGCAACTTGGCGATCTTGGTGACGTCCACCTCGATCACCGTGGTGAGCTGCGCCATCTCGTGCAGCGACTCGTGCATCCGCTTGGCGATGGCCTTGCGGATCCGGGGCAGCTTCTCGGTGGTGCCGCGCTTGCCACTCGGCTGCGGCTTCGCGGCCGGCTTGGCCGGGGCCGCCGCGGCGGGCTGCGGCGCGGGGGCCGGCGCGGCCTTGGCCGCCTTGGCCTTCTCCGCCGCCTCCAGCACGTCCTGCTTGCGGATCCGGCCGCCGACACCGGTGCCGTTGACCGAGGAGAGGTCGACACTGTGCTCGCCGGCCAGCTTGCGCACCAGCGGGGTCACGTAGCCGGCCGCCTCCTCGCCGCCACCCTGCGCCGGGGCGGTGGGCCGCTGCGGGGTCGGGGTCGGCGCGGACGGCTGCGCCGCCTGCTCGGCCTTGGCCGGCTCGGCGGCGGTCTCCGCCTCGGCCGCCGGCTCGTTGTACGACAGACCCGGGGTCGGCTCCTCGACCTTGGGCTCCGGCTTGGCCTCGGCCTTCGGCTCCGGCTCCGGCTTCGGCTCGCGCTTCGGCTCGGGCTTGGCCTCCGCCTTGGGCTCGGGCTTCGGCTCCGGCTTCGCCGGGGCGGCCCCGGCGGCGCCGATGATCGCCAGGTCGGCGCCCACCTCGGCGGTCTCGTCCTCGGCGACCTTGATCTCCAGCACGGTGCCGGCGACCGGCGACGGGATCTCCGTGTCGACCTTGTCGGTGGAGACCTCCAGCAGCGGCTCGTCCACCTCGACGGTCTCGCCGACCTGCTTGAGCCAGCGGGTGACCGTACCCTCGGTGACGCTCTCGCCCAGGGCCGGCATCTTCACCGCGGTGCCCTCGCCGGACGGCGCCGGGGCGGCCTCGGCCTGCGGCTGCGGCGCCGCGGGCTGCTCCTGCTCCGGCTCCGGGCCGGTGCCCGCCGCGGCGGCGGTGGGCTCGGCGGCCGGCTCGGCCGCCTGCTGCGGGGCGGCCTCGCCGCCACCGGCCTGCTCGCCCTCACCGGCGATGACGGCCAGCTCGCTGCCCACCTCGGCGGTCTCGTCCTCGCCGACCACGATCCGGCTCAGCACGCCCGCCGCGGGGGACGGGATCTCGGTGTCGACCTTGTCGGTCGACACCTCGAGCAGCGGCTCGTCGACCTCGACGGTGTCGCCCTCCTGCTTGAGCCAGCGGGTGACGGTGCCCTCGGTGACGCTCTCGCCGAGCCGAGGCATGGTGACCGATACCGGCATCTCTTATGACTCCTTCATTCCCCTGGTGCGATCTCGCCCGTCTGCCGCCGGACGCCGCGGAATCAGTTCTCGATCAGGCGTGCGCGTGCAGCGGCTTGCCGGCGAGGGCCAGGTGCGCCTCGCCCAGGGCCTCGGTCTGCGTCGGGTGGGCGTGCACGAGCTGCGCCACCTCGGCCGGGTACGCCTCCCAGTTGTAGATGAGCTGCGCCTCGCCGACGAGCTCACCGACCCGGGCGCCGACCATGTGCACGCCGACCACCGGGCCGTCCTCCACCCGGACCAGCTTCACGAAGCCGGCCGTCTTGAGGATCTGGCTCTTGCCGTTGCCACCCAGGTTGTAGTTGTAGGTCTTGACCTTGTCCGCGCCGTACTGCTCCTTGGCCCGGGTCTCGGTCAGACCCACCGACGCCAGCTCCGGGTCGGAGTAGGTGACCCGCGGGATGCCGGCCTCGTCGATCACGGCCGGGTTCTGGCCGGCGATCTCCTCGGCGACGAAGATGCCCTGCTGGAAGCCGCGGTGGGCGAGCTGGAGGCCGGGCACGATGTCACCGACCGCGTAGACGTTCGGCACGCTGGTGCGCAGCCGCTCGTCGGTCAGCACGTAGCCGCGGTCCATCTTCACGCCCTGCTCCTCGTACCCGAGGTTGGCGGTGTTCGGGCCGCGCCCGACGGCGACCAGCAGCAGCTCGGCCTCGACGGTCTCGCCGCCGGCGATGGTCAGCTTGACGCCGTTGTCGGTCTTCTCGACCTTCTCGAACGGCTTGCCGACCTTAAAGTTGATCTTCCGCTTGCGGAAGGCCCGCTCCAGCGCCTTGGACGACTCCTCGTCCTCGGCGGCGACCAGCCGGGGCAGCGCCTCGACGATCGTGACGTCCACGCCGAAGGACTTCCACACGCTGGCGAACTCGACGCCGATCACGCCGCCGCCGAGCACGATCACCGACGCCGGGACCCGGTCCAGGGTCAGCGCGTGGTCGCTGGTGATGATCCGCTCGCCGTCGATCTCCAGGCCGGGCAGGCTCTTGGCGTACGAGCCGGAGGCCAGGACGACGTTGCGGCCGGTGTAGCGCTTGCCGTCGACCTCGACGACGTTCTTGCCGACCAGCTTGCCGGCGCCGGCCACGAAGGTGATGTTCTTGGCGCTGCCCACCAGGCCCTGCAGGCCCTTGTAGAGCCGGGAGACCACGCCGTCCTTGTACGAGTTGACCCCCGCCATGTCGATGCCGACCAGCTCGGCCTTCACGCCGAACTGCTCGGACTCGCGGGTCTGGTCGGCGATCTCGGCCGCGTGCAGCAGCGCCTTGGTGGGGATGCAGCCGTTGTGCAGGCAGGTGCCGCCGAGCTTCCCCTTCTCGATCAGCGCGACCGAGAGATCCAACTGGGCGGCGCGCAGCGCCGCCGCGTAGCCGCCGCTGCCACCTCCGAGAATGACGATGTCGAAGGTCTCGTTCGGCTCGCTCACGTCCAACTCCCAGGTCGCGTCGCTGCATCGGGGGTCACGGTGGGGCAACAGGGACACACCCCACCTCGGTCATCTTGTCACTAGGGGATGCGGAGCGCGTACCGAGGTGCCCAACGACACGTCGTCGACACGTACTCTTGGCACCGTCTTCGATGACGGACGGGGGAGGAGACAGTCGGTGGGGCTTTTCCGGCGACGCAAGCAGACGGGCGCGGTCAGTCATGGCCGCCCCGCCGACCGGGCCGATCTGGACCATCTTGAGAACTTCGTCCGGACCCGGCGGGGCGTCGAGGCGTACATCGAGCCGCGGACCACGGTCACCGAGACCACGGTCATCCTGATCGCCGACGACGGGGAGTGGACCCGCCGTCGCGTCGACGGCCCTGAGGGGGCCCGCCGCTTCGCCCACCGGCTGGCCATCCCCATCTACGACGTCCGCCTGATGGGCTACCCGCAGCGGATGCGCGACTACAACGAGCGCCGCAAACGCCGCCCCGAACTCTTCTGACCCCACCCCACCCCACCCCACCCACCCATGCCGTGGGCGCACTTTCAGAGAAAGCGTGGCTATTCCGCGCCAGATAGCCACGCTTTCTCTGAAAGTGCGGCGGATCTGGGTGGAATGCGGGCGGGGCGCCTCCCGGCTGGGAGGCGCCCCGTCGTGGCTCGCGGTGGGGCGTCAGCCGTTGGTTGCGACGTCCTCGACGAGCTGCACCAGGGTGCGGACCGGGACGCCGGTGCCGCCCTTCGTCCAGTAGCCGGTCGCCTCGCCCGAGTGGTAGCCCGGCCCGGCGATGTCGATGTGCGCCCAGGCCACGTCCTCGGTGACGAACTCGCGCAGGAACACGCCGCCCTGCAGCATGTGCCCGGCCCGGTCCATGCCGGCGTTGACCTGGGAGATGTCCGCGACGTCGGAGTCCATGCCCTTGCGCACGTCGTCCGGCAGCGGCATCGGCCAGGCCGGCTCGCCGACGGACTCGCCGACGGTCTTGACCCGCTCGCACAGCTCCGGGGTGCCCATCACGCCGGCGATCTTCTTGCCCAGCGCGATGACCTGCCCACCGGTGAGGGTGGACGTCTCGAAGAGGTAGTCGGTGCCGTCCGCGCAGGCCCGCGCCATCGCGTCGCCCAGGATCATGCGGCCCTCGGCGTCGGTGTTGAGCACCTCCACCTTCTTGCCGTTGAACATGGTGATCACGTCACCCGGCCGGTAGCTGGTGCCCGACGGCATGTTCTCCGCCATCGGCAGGTACGCGGTCACCGCCACCGACGGCTTCACCGCGGCGATCGCCAGCATCGCGGCGCCGACGGCGGCCGCCCCGGCCATGTCCGACTTCATCTCCCACATGCCCTGCGCCGGCTTGATCGAGATGCCGCCGGTGTCGAAGGTGATGCCCTTGCCGACCAGCGCCACCCGCTTGCCGCTGCCGCCACCCGACGGGGTGTACGTGAGCTTGACCAGCCGCGGCGGGGCCTCCGAGCCCTGCCCGACGGCGACGATGCCGCCGTACCCGCCGGCGCGCAGCGCCTCCTCGTCGAGCACCTCGACGCCGAGCCCGGCCGCGCGGGCGGCCGTCGCGACGGCCTCGGCGAAGGCCGGCGGACGCAGCTCGTTCGGTGCGGTGTTCACCCAGTCCCGGCTGGTACGCACCGCGCCGGCCACCGCGGTGGCCCGGTCGATCTCGCCCCGGGCGGTCGCGTCACCGGCGTCCGGCACGGAGATCAGCACCTCGGCCACCGGCGTGCGCCGGGTCGGCTGCGGCTTGGTCTTGTAGCCGGCGAACCGGTAGCCGCCGAGCAGCGCGCCCTCGGCGACCGCGCGCAGCGCGGCCGGGGCGTCGGCGTCGTCGGGCAGCGGCATGCTGAGCGCCACCCGGGGCGCGCCGGCGAGCGCCCGGACGACGGCGCCGGCGGCCCGGCGCAGCGTCTCCGGGGCGGGGGCGGCGCCGGTCGGCTCCGGGCCGAGCCCGACCGCGGCGACGATCGGCGCGGTGACGGTGCCCAGCGTGGCCAGCTTGGTCACCTCGCCCGGAGCGCCGGTCGCGCCGAGCAGCGCCAACGTCTCGGTCAGCTTGCCGTCGAAGGCGGCGGCGATGCTCTCCGCCCCGCTGGCCAGGAGCAGGATGCCGGCGAGGCCGCTGGTGGCGGCCTGCTCTCCGGTCAGGCTGTGCACGCCGATCACGATCGCGTCGACGGCAAGCTCGGCGGGGTCGGTGTCGACCAGGCTCAGGGTGGTGCTGGGCGATGTCACTGAAGCTACTCCGGGCGGGCCGGGCCGGTCGCGTCGTCGCGTACCGGCGATGAAGGTCTCCGGCGGAACCTACCCGCCGGAAGCTTGGCTGTCCCGCCGATCGCTGTCGCGGCGGGTCCCGCCGATGCTAACCACCGGCGGGTACCCCGGTAAGTTGCCACCCATGACGGACGTGACCTCCGACGCCGCCGCGACCCGGCTGCGCCGTTCCCCGCTGCACGAGCGGCACACCGCTCTCGGCGCCAAGTTCGCCCCCTTCGGGGGTTGGGAGATGCCGCTGGAGTACGCCGGCGGCGGCGTGCTGAAGGAACACACGGCGGTGCGTACCGCCGTGGGCGTCTTCGACGTCTCCCACCTGGGCAAGGCGCGGGTCACCGGGCCGGGTGCGGCGGACTTCGTCAACGCCTGCCTCAGCAACGACCTGGGCCGCATCGGCCCGGGCCGGGCGCAGTACACGCTCTGCTGCGACCTCGCGACCGGCGGCGTGGTGGACGACATCATCGCCTACCTGCACGCCGACGACCACGTCTTCCTCATCCCGAACGCGGCGAACACCGCCGAGGTGGTGCGCCGGCTGCGCGCCGCCGCGCCGGCCGGGATCACCGTCACCGACGAGCACGAGGCGTACGCGGTGCTGGCCGTGCAGGGCCCGCGCTCGGCGGAGCTGCTCGGCGGCCTGGGCCTGCCGGTGGAGCACGGCTACATGAGCTTCTCCGCCGCCGCCCTGGCCGGAGTGGAGCTGACCGTCTGCCGCACCGGTTACACCGGGGAGCTGGGCTACGAGCTGGTGGTGCCGGCCGAGCACGCCGTCGGGGTCTGGGACGCGCTGTTCGCCGCCGGGGCGGCGGACGAGCTGCGGGCCTGCGGGCTGGCCGCCCGGGACACGTTGCGCACCGAGATGGGCTACCCGCTGCACGGGCAGGACCTGTCGCTGGAGATCACGCCGGTGCAGGCCCGCTCCGGCTGGGCGGTCGGCTGGGACAAGCCGGCGTTCTGGGGCCGCGACGCGCTGCTCGCCGAGAAGGCCGCCGGCCCGCGCCGTACGCTGCGCGGCCTCGAGGCGGTCGACCGGGCCATCCCGCGCCCCGGCATGACCGTGTACGCCGGCGACGCCGAGCTCGGCACGATCACCAGCGGCACGTTCTCGCCCACGAAGAAGCAGGGCATCGCCCTGGCCCTGCTGGACACGGATGCCAAGCTCGCCGACGGCGACCTCGTCGAGGTCGACATCCGCGGCCGCCGCGCCCAGATGCGCGTCACCCGACCCCCCTTCGTGACCCCCTCGGTCAAGTAACCCCCTGGCGCCAGCCCTGTTGATCAAGAAGTTTGCGTCGGATCCGGCGCTCGGGCCGACGCAAACTTCTTGATCAACGGGGGCGAAGGCGGGTGGGGCGGTGGGGCGGGGTCAGGCGGTGGGGGGTTCGCCGGCGTCGAGGACGGCCTGGGTCCAGCCGCCCTCGATGACGCCGGTGCCGTCGAGGAGGGCCCAGTCGACCACGTCGGTGGCCTCGACCACGACGGGGGAGCCGATCCGGACGGTGGGGTCGGTGTTGGCGTCGCTGGCGCTGGCGCCGACGAGCCGCTCCGGCACCTCCCAGGAGGTCACTCCGGCCCAGACGAACTCGGGGCCCTCGTCGCCGGGCAGGCCGTACTTGACCACGAGCTGCGACTCCGGCGGCAGCTTGCCGGCGAGGAACCGGGCCCGGATGTCGTCCAACCCGGCCCGCGCGGTGGCGATCGCCTTGCTCATCGCGTCACCGGGCCGGGCGTAGCGGACGTCGGGCTGGATGCCGGAGAAGAGCGTCGCGCAGGCCGCGGCGAAGTACCTGCCGGGCGGGCCCGGGTGCCCGGGCGGCGGGCGCAGGCTGAGGAACGAGTCGGCCTCCGGGTCGGTCGCCGGGTCCAGCTCCAGCCGCAGCAGCACCGGGGCCGTCGCGCCGTGCTGCTCCGGATTGCCGTACGCCACCGCGATGTCGTGCCCGGTCACCGTGGCCAGCACGGGCAGCTGCACGAACGCCGGCACCTCCTCGCCGGCCAGCCCGTCGGTCCAGTCGCGCAGCAGCCGCCGGGCGGCCCCGGTCATCACCGCGCCCCAGGCCCGGGTGAGGTGGTCCGGCACGCCCTGGGTCTGCAACTCCAGCAGGCCGAACCGGCGCAGCCCCTTGGTGGTGAACCAGAGCCCCTCCGCGTCGGAGGAGTAGGGCACCAGCACCCAGTCGACCAGGCGCACCCGGCCCTCGGCGTCCGGCAGCGAGCGCAGCGCGGCCGCCGGGTCGAGGAACTGCAACCCGAACACGTCCACCACGTCGCCGTCGACGGACTCGGCGACCGCGGCGGCCACCGCGCGGGCCGCCCACTCGTGCGCCGGCGGCCAGCCCGGCCGGTACTCGGCCTGCACCACCACCAGATGGCTGGCCGCGGCCAGCCGACCGAGCTGCGCCTCGGTGGCGCCGAACGCGCTGAGCAGGTCCGGCGGCAGCTGTGGGAACTCGTCGATCGACCGGGTGTCCACCGTCATCAGTGGGCTGTCCAGCATCTGCGTCGCCAGCCCGTGCACCGGCTCGGCCAGCCGGCCCTCCAGCGCCCGTACCGCCGTCTTCGGGCTCACCCGGGGCAGCCCCGCCATCGGCACCAGGTACGTCGCGCTCAGCGACTCCGGCACCGGGATGGGGAGGAAGTCGTCCGTGATGAGCAAGTCGTCCCCCGGAAGGCCGTGCCGGTGCTGTCGGGGCAAACGCTACCCGCCGCCCGGTGCCGCGTTCAGCCGGACAGCACCAGTCCCAGGTAGACCAGCGTGGTGACCACCTCGACGGCGGCGCCGAGCACGTCGCCGGTGACGCCGCCGAGCCGGCGTACCACGTGGCGCAGCAGCCCCACCGCGACGGCGAGCGCCGCCGCGACGGCGAGCGGCCCCTGCCACGGGCGGCCCGGCACCGCCGCGACCGCCGCCAGCGCGACGGCGACCGCGCCGACCGCCGGCGCCACCGGTCCCACCGTCCCGGCGACCAGCGCGCCCAACCCCTCCGGCCGGGCCGCCGGCACCCCGCGCCGGCAGGCCACCGTCACCGCGAGCCGCCCCGCCGCCGTCGCGGCCACCACGCCCGCGAGCACCGCCGGCCACGACCGCCCCGCCAGCTCCGCGAGGGCCGCCGTCTGGAGCAGGAGTACGACCACCAGCGCGACCACCCCGAACGGCCCCACGTCCGGCTTCTTCATGATCTCCAGCGCCGCCGCTCCCCGCCGGTACGACCCCAGCGCGTCCACGGTGTCGGCCAGCCCGTCCAGGTGCAGCCCGCGGGTGAGCAGGGCGGCGCAGCCCACCGTCACCCCGGCGGCGACCAGCGGGGGAGCGAACGCCGTCAGGAGCAGCAGCACCCCGGCGAGCATCGCGCCGAGCAGCGCGCCGACCAACGGGGCGAGCGCCATCGCGGCGCCCGCCGTCGGGCGGTCGATCCGGCCGGCGCGTACCGGCAGCGTGGTGAAGGTGGTCAGCGCCAGCCGCAGGGCGTCGACGACCCGCGACTCAGCCGGCACGCCGGCCGGACGGGTCCGGCTCCGTGGTCGTCGGCCCCGGGCCAGCCGGCTCCGGCTCGCTGAAGTCGGGCTCGGTGCCGTCGGGTTCGGTGCCGTCCGGCTCCACGGTGGTCGGGCCGGGGCCCGCCGGTTCCGGCTCGGCGAAGTCCGGCTCGTCGGAGTCGGGGTCCCCGCCGCCGAGCCGGGGGTGCGCCGGCAGCGCGGCGGCCAGCGCCAGCACCGATCGCAGCAGCGGCAGCGCGGTCAGCGCGTTCGCCCCCTCGCCCAGGTCGAGCCGCAGGTCCAGCAGCGGGGTCAGGCCGAGCACGTCGGCGGCGAGCCGGACCGCCGGGTGCCCGCCGTGGTCGGCCAGCACGCACCAGTGCCGGGCCTGCCCGGCCAGGTCGCGGCTGATCATGCCGGCGGCCACGCCGACCGGGCCGTCGAGCATCACCGGCAGCCGGCGGGCGGTCGCGCCGAGCAGCACGCCGGTGGCCACCGCGATGTCGCCGCCGCCCAGCTCGGCCAGCACGTCCTTGGCGTCGCGCGGGGAGCGGCGGGTCCGGTGCAGCGCGTCCCGGACCGCCGCGCAGCGGGTCATCCACGCCGCGTCGTCGATCTCGCCGCTGGCGGTGATCACCCGGCCGAGCACCGCCGGGGCCTCCGCGCCGGCGGTCGCCGCCAGCACCGCCGCGGCCGCCGCCTCCGTGCCGGCGCCGCACGCGCCCAGCACCAGCAGCTGTACGCCCGCGTCGGCGGCCTCCTCGGCCAGCCGCCAGCCGTAGCGCAGGGCCGACTCCACGGCGGCGCCGGCCAGCGCCGGCTCCTGCTCCATCGGCGCCGAGGACGGGGTGTCCACCACCTGGAGGCTGGCGCCGTTCTCGGCGGCCAGCCGGGCCAGCGCGCCCCGGCCGGCCCGCGCCTGCCGGGCCCGGCGCGACGACTCGCCGGGGACCGTGCCGGCGCCGGCGCCGCCCTGGTGGTCCCCGTGCAGCAGCAGCACCCGCACGCTCGCCCACGGGGCGGGGGTCGCGGTGCCCTGGGTGGCGGCGGCGAAGCCGACGACCCGTTCCAGCTCGCCGAACCCGGCCCCCGCCACGTCCAGGGTGGCGAGCCGGTCGACGGCCTGCGGGCCGGCGTACTCGTCCGGCATGGGCAGCTCCATGCCGGGCTGGATGACCAGGCCGGTGGCGACCATCGGCAGCGCCATGGTCGGCGCCGCCCAGGCGGTCCCGTTGGTCTCCGCGGGTGCGGCGGGTGCGGCGGGTGCGGCGGGGGCGGTCGGGGTCAGCACGTCCGGCAGCGGCGCCTCGGCCGGCGCGGCGGCGGTCACGTCGTGGCGGGCCGGGCCGGGCTGGGCGGGCACCCCGGCCGCGCGCGGGGTGACGGCGGGCTTGAGCCAGGTCGGCTGACCGGCGACCACCAGCACCACGGCGTCGCAGGCGTCCGCGACGGCCCGGTTCGCCGCGCCGAGCGCGTCGGTGAAGGCCCGGCCCAGCGGGGTGGTCGGCACCAGCGACAGCCCCACCTCGGGGCTGACCAGCACGATCCGCGCCTCGCTGGCGCGCACCGCCGCGGCCAGTTCGGCGATGGTGGCCACGTCGTCGGCGGGCTGGTGCGCCGGGTCGAGCAGCACCGTCACCCAGCCGCCCAGGTCGTCCACCAGCAGCGTCTCGTTCGGCCCGGCGGAGGCGATCACGTCGGCCAGCCGGCGCGGGTCGTCGGCGGTCTCCTCGGTGGTCCAGCTGCCCGGCCGGCGTTCCCGGTGTGCCGCCAGCCGGGCGGCCCACTCGGTGTCGTCCGGGTCCGCGTCGGCGGAGGTCGCCACGTAGCGCACCGTCGGGGCGTCGCCCACCAGGGACTCGGCGAACTCCGACTTGCCCGAGCGGATACCGCCGAGCACCAGGACCCTGTTCCAGCCGTCAACGGACATGCCCGTACCTTAAAGCCGCCCGGGCCGCGGTCGCCGCCCGACCCGGGCTCAGCCGCAGTGCTCGAATCCGCTGGCGTAGCTGGCGCCGCCGGTCGCCCCGCCCCACTTCACGCAGGTCCCGCCGGCTCCGGCACGGACCGGGCCGGCGTAGTACTCGAACGCGCCGCTGTCGGTGGCGCGGGTCTTCCCCTGCACCTCCAGGAACGCCGACGCCGTGGTGCGCTCGCCGACCGCGGTCACCTTCATGGTGACCACGCAGTTGGCCTTGGCCGCCTCGTTCCACAGCAGGTAGACCTTTCCCCGCCGGACCCCGTTCGCGGTCAACGAGGCGGAGTCGATCACCTGGTAGCCGCTGCCGCAGACCTGGGCCGGCGTGTACGGGTTGGTCCTCGCCGGCGGGGTGGTGGTCGTCCCCGGCTGCGGAGCGGAGGTGGTGGGAGACCCGCTCGGTCCCGGGCCCGTCGTCGTGCCGGTCGACCCGGCGGTGGGCGTCGCCGCGGCCGACCGGGAGCCGGTGGCGCTCGCGCTGGGCCTCGGCTTCCCGCCCCGGGTGCTGACGCCCGGGCCCGGCAGCACCGGTGCCGCCGACTCCGACTCGGCGGTCAGCGCCGGGCCGCCCCGGGCGGGCTCGTCGGGCTGGAGCGCCACCACGGCGGCCACGGCGGCCAGCACGGCCACCACCCCACCCGCCGCGCCGGCCAGGGCGAGCCGGCGCCGTCGGGCCGCGCCGCCGGCCCGGTCCTCCCGGGTCGGGGTGCGCTCCGGTACGACGTACCGGCTGGGGTAGCCGGCGGGCGGGGTCGCCTGCTGGCCGCCCACCACGACCGGGTACGGCCCGCCCGGATACGGCTGCCCGGGGGCCTGGAAGGGCGCGCCAGCCGGGTGCCCGGTCGGAGCGGGTGCGCCAGCCGGCGGTGTGGCGGGTGCGCTCTGCTGCCACTGCGGTGCCAGGGTTCCGGGACCGACACCGGTTCCGTCACCGCCCAGCTGCCCCACCGGCGTAGCGCCACCGTGGGCGGGTCCGGGCCCGCGTCCGTGCCCTGGGTCGGCAACCTGTGCCGGGCCGGTTCCAGGCCCGGCGGGCGGGAGGGGAGCAGGGCCCGGGCCGGGGCGCCGGTCGGGGCCGGCGGCCGGCGCGAGCGGGGTGGCGGACGCGGCGGAAGACGCCCCGGTCCCCGTGCCGGGCGGCGTCGGCGGTCCGGCCGGAAGTGCTCCCGAGCTGGTTCCCGAGCCGGTTCCCGAGCCGGTTCCCGAGCCGGTTCCCGAGCCGGTTCCCGAGCCGGTTCCCGAGCCGGTGTCCCGCGCTCCGGCGGACGCCGCCTTCGACGGGCCGCCCGCCGGGCCGGCCGGCGTCAACGGGCCGGCCGGCGTCAGCGGGCCGGAGGGCGTCAACGGGCCGGCCGGCGTCGCCGGACCCGTCGGCGTCGGCAGGGCCGGACCCGCCAGCGCCCACGGCGGACGCGGCGGCACCGGCAGCACGGCCAGCGTGGCGTCCCGGGCGTCCAGGGCGGCGTCGGCCAGGGCGGCGGCGCTGGGCCAGCGGTCACCGGGGCTCTTGGCCAGGGCCCGCGTGACCACCTCGGCCACCGCCGGTGGGGTGCCCGGCGGCAGCGGCGCTGGCTCCTCCTGGGCGTGCCGCAGCGCCACCTGCAACGGGTTCTCCCCGACGAACGGCGGCTGCCCGGTCAGGCAGTAGTAGGCGACCGCCCCGAGCGCGTAGACGTCGGTGGCCGCCGAGACCGGCTGGCCGACCGCCTGCTCCGGCGACATGTACGAGGCCGTGCCGAGCACCATGTGCGCGGCGGTCAGCGAGGCCATCGTGCTGGACCGGGCGATGCCGAAGTCGACCAGCACCACCGTCCCGTCCCGCTTCACCAGCAGGTTGCCCGGCTTCACGTCCCGGTGCACGATGCCGGCGGTGTGCGCGGCGTGCAGCGCGGCGGCGGCCTGCGCGACCACCGACATGGTCGACGTCGGGTCGAGCCGGCCGGCGCGCCGGATCCAGGTGACCAGCGGCTCGCCGTCGACGTACTCCATCACCAGGTAGCTGACCTGGCTGCCGTCGGCCAGCGTCGCCGAGCCGAAGTCGTGCACCGCGACGATGCCCGGGTGCCGCAGGGCCGCCATCATCCGGGCCTCGGCGTGGAACCGGCTGGTGAACTCCGGGTCCTCCACCAGCGCCGGGAGCAGCACCTTCACCGCCACCTCGCGGTCCAGCAGCGTGTCGACACACCGCCAGACCGCGCCCATGCCGCCGGTCGCCACCCGTTCGCCCAGCCGGTACCGGTTGCTGAGCACCACTCCTTGAGTCAGCACCGCGCCACCGTACCGGCCGGGGACACTCATGGTGATCACCGGCCGGGCCCGGCGGGGGTGAGCGTCGGGCCGGCGCGCGGACGGCCGACTACGCTTGCGGGGGTCCGTCCCCGGGGGACGGTGTAGCGGCGAGGGGAGACGCGGCATGGCGTGGAGCTGGCGGTACGAGGGCGCGAACGGCGCGTCGGTCGATGGACCGGCGGAGTCGTTCGGCAGTCAGGCGGACGCCGAATCGTGGATCGGCCAGACCTGGCGGGAGCTCGCGGCGTCCGGCGTCACCTCGGTCGCGCTCGTGGAGGACGACCGGGTGGAGTACCGGATGAGCCTGCTCCCGACGGCGGAGTGATGGGCTACGACCGCCCGGGCGGCGAGCCGCTGGTGCTCGGCGTGCCCCGGGCGGCGTTCCGGCCCAGCCCGGTCTTCCTGGCCCTGGTCGCGCTCTTCGTGGCCAGCGGGGTGATGGCCTGGAACGGGTTCGGCAACGTGAAGTTCGACGTGTTCCTCTTCGTGGTCTCGGGCTGGCTGGTCTCACTCTGCCTGCACGAGTACGCCCACGCGGTGGTCGCGTTCCGGGCCGGCGACCGGGACATCGCCCACCGGGGCTACCTGACTTTGAACCCGTTCAAGTACACCCACCCGCTGCTGTCGATCGTGCTGCCGGTGGTGGTGGTGCTGCTCGGCGGGATCGGCCTGCCCGGCGGCGCGGTCTGGGTGGACCGGCACGCGATCCCGGGCCGGCTGCGGCACACCCTGGTCAGCCTCGCCGGCCCGGCCACCAACGTGCTGTTCACGCTGCTGCTGGTGGCGGCGCTGCGGATCGGCACCGGGACCGTCGGCGGGCCGGTCGAGTTCTGGGCCGGGGTGGCGCTACTGACGTTCCTCCAGCTCACCGCGAGCGTGCTCAACCTGCTCCCGGTGCCCGGCCTGGACGGCGGCAACATGATCCAGCCCTGGCTGAACCCGCAGTGGCGGCGGATGTACGACATGTTCGCCCCGTACGGCTTCATCCTGCTGTTCGCGCTGCTGTGGAACCCGCGCATCGGCGGCTGGTTCTTCGACGCGGTCTTCGCGATCGGCGACCTGCTCGGCCTGCCGAGCTGGCTCTACGGCCTGGGGCTGGACCTGATCCGCTTCTGGCAGGGCTGAGTCCGCCGAGCCGCCGCGAGCTGCGGGGCGGCTCGCGGCCGGCGTACCCGGGGAAGGGCCCGGGCCGGCGCGGACGCCGCGCCGGCCCGGGGGAGCGTCACGGCCGCTGGGCCGGGCTCTCGGTCTTCGCCGCGTCCCGCTCGGTGACCGGCTCGACGATCTCGTCGATCGCCTTGAGCAGGTCGGCGTCGAGCTTCACGCCGGCCGCCTTGACGTTGTCGTGCACCTGCTCGGGGCGGGACGCCCCGACGATCGCCGACGAGACGTTCGGGTTCTGCAGCACCCAGGCGATGGCGAGCTGCGGCATGGTCAGCCCGGCCTGCTCGGCCAGCGGCTTGAGCCGCTGCACCCGGGTCAGCACCTCGTCGGTCAGCCACTGGGCGATGAACCCGGCGCCGGACTTCTCGTCGGTGGCGCGGGAGCCGGCCGGCGGCGGCTGACCCGGCAGGTACTTGCCGGAGAGCACACCCTGGGCCATCGGCGACCAGACGATCTGCCCGATGCCCAGCTCCTCGCTGGTGGGGACGACCTCGGTCTCGATGACCCGCCAGAGCATCGAGTACTGCGGCTGGTTGGACACCAGCGGGATGCGCAGTTCGCGAGCGAGCTGGTGGGCCTCGCGGATCTGCGAGGCCTTCCACTCCGAGACGCCGATGTAGTGCGCCTTGCCGGCGTGCACGATGTCGGCGAACGCCGACATCGTCTCCTCCAGCGGGGTGCTGTAGTCGTACCGGTGGGCCTGGTAGAGGTCCACGTAGTCGGTGCGCAGCCGGCGCAGCGAGCCGTCGATCGACTCCATGATGTGCTTGCGGGACAGGCCCCGGTCGTTGCGGCCCGGCCCGGTCGGCCAGTAGACCTTGGTGAACACCTCGAGGCCCTCCCGGCGCTCGCCCGCGAGGGCCTTGCCGAGCACCTCCTCGGCGCGGGTGCCGGCGTAGACGTCGGCGGTGTCGAAGGTGGTGATGCCGGTGTCCAGGGCCGCGCGGACGCAGGCCAGCGCCGCGTCCTCCTCGACCTGCGAACCGTGGGTGATCCAGTTGCCGTACGAGATCTCGCTGACCATCAGGCCGGAACGGCCCAGGTGTCGGAATTCCATGCCCCGACCCTAGTCCGCTCCGATCATGACCACCGGACGGCGCGGCGGCGGGGTGGTTCAGAGCACCGGATGCGCGTCGGTCAGCAGCAGGTCAATCTCGGCCAGCACCGCGTCCGGGCCGGGGTGCACCGGGTCGATGAGCGGCTTGCCGCGCCGGTCCAGCGCGCCCCACCGGCCGGTGCGGTCGTTGGCCAGGAACGCCACCGGGTGGATCACCAGATCCGGGTGGGCCGGTGCGACCAGCACCCGGCCCGTGCGGTCCACCACGCCCCGGAAGCCGCCCAGTTCCACCACGGCCAGCCCCTCGTCGGTGAAGCCGTCCAGCCGGCGGCCGTCGGCCAGCGCGGTGCGGAAGCCGTGGTAGCGGGTCGGGACGACCAGCCGGCCGTTGCGGTCCACCGCGCCCCAGCCGCCCCGGCGCACCGCGGCGATCCCGGCGGTGAACGGCCGGGCGTCCTCGAAGCCCGCCGGCACCACCACGGTGTCCTCGGAGTCGATCGCCATCCAGTCCGCCTCGCCGCCGCGGGAGACCCAGGCCAGGCCGTCGGAGAAGGCCCGCACCGCCGCGTACGAGGGGCCGATCAGGGTGCTGCCGGCCTCGTCGATCAGCTCCCAGCCCGGGGCGTCGGGGCGGCGTACCCAGGCCAGGCCCTCGCGGAACGGCTGCGCCTCGGCGTACCGGTAGTCGAGGACCAGCTCACCGTCGGCGTCCGCGTACCCCCACCGGCCCAGGCCGCCGTCGAGCGTGGGCACCGGCGATCTGCGCCCGCGCAGCACCTCCTCCCGGCTGCGGGGGTACGGCCCGAAGCCGCCCCGGGCGGCGGCCCGGGTGTGCACCGCGTCCAGGCAGACCCGGATCCGCTCGGTCAGCTCCGGGTCGTCGGCCCGGCGCAGGTTCAGGGCGCGCTCGAAGTGCTCGCAGGCCTCCATCAGCCGGCCCTGGTCGTGGCAGGAGCGGCCGGCGTGCTCGTGCAGCGCCGCCCGCAGCCGGTCCGGCAGCTCGGCCGAGTTGGCCTCGGCGAACAGCCGGTCCGCCTCGGCGAACTCGCCCTTCCAGCGCAGCACCTCCGCCAGCCGGGCCCGGGCCAGCGCGGTCCGCCGCAGTTCGCCGGTCGCCTCCGCGTAGGTGAGGGCGAGCCGGCCGTCGGCGAGTGCGTCGTCCAGGTCGTGGACGACCCGGGAGACCACCGCGCGCAGGCTGAGCAGCCGCGCCCGGGCCCGGTTGTCCAGGGACGCGCCGAGCTTCTCGGTCAGCCGCCGGCGCAGCGTCCGCAGCTCGTCGGCGTCGTCGACGACCTCGCGCAGCGTCTCGGGGTCCAGTCGCCACCGGTACGCGGCCAGGACCTGCTCCGGGTCGGCCGGCGGCTCGTCCGGCGCGGTGGTGGTGGTCTCCGGGGCGGTGGTGGCCGGCCGGTCCCCCGGGGCCGGCTCCGTCTCGGCAACCGGCGGCGCGGTCACGTCGACCGGCGGGGTGGCCGTGTCGGCGGGCGGCGTCGCCGTGTCGGCCGGGTCCGGGTCGGGTGCCGCTTCGGTGGTGGCAGCGGCGACCGGGGGCGTCGGATCGAGCCCGGCGGACTGCTCCGAAGCGGCGGCGGGTGGCGTCGACGCCTCGGGCGCGGTCGGACCCGCACCGGTCGGCGCCGGCGGAGCCGAGACGGGATGGACGGGCTTCTCGTCGGTGTCCACCCTGGGCGGCGCGGACTCCGGTTCGCCCGACGGTGCGTCGGCCACGGGCGACGGGACTTCCGGCACCGGCCGGGCGGACTGCTCGGGCGTGCCGGCCGGCGGTGCGGAGTCGGGTCCGGTCGACGTGCTGACGGCGTCCGGTCCGACCGTTGCGGCCGGGTCGGGCTCGGCCGGCGGTGCGGTGACCGGTCGGGCCGGTTCGGCGGCGTCGGACGCGTCTGATCCGGTCGTTCCGGCCGCCCAGTTGTCGGCCGGTGGCGCGGAGACCGGTCGGGGCGGCTCCAGGGTGGCGGCCGGTGGGGCGGAGAGGGGTGGGGGCGGCTCCACAGCGGCGTCCGCCGGCGGCGTGGACACCGGGGCCGACGGCCCCGGGATCTTCCAGGGCGCGGAGGTGGGGTGGTGGGCGTCGTCGGAAGCCGGGCCGGCGGGAGCGTCCGCCGGTGGTGCCGAACGAGGCCGGACCGCCGCCGCGTGTTGGTGGGCCGCGCGGACCGTTGCCGGCGTGGACAGCGGCCGCGCGGG
>NZ_JAGPYL010000092.1:0-26285 GCF_018070095.1 Micromonospora sp. U56 | reverse complement strand
CCCGGCGCCGGCGACGGTTGACCACGGGCGTGGTCGCCTGGGTCGCCGGCATCGCCGCCACCGCCACGGCCGGCGCCGCCTTCGCCGCGGTGACCCTCGACCGCGGCGACGAGCCGGCGCCCCGGCCGTCCGCCTCCGTGCCGGGCGGATCCGGTTCCGATCCGGCGGCGCCGTCCTCGTCCGGTGGCGGGTCGACGACCGGCGCGCCCACCCCGGGTACCGGCCCCTCCGCCGCGTCCCCCTCCGGCCGGCCCGGCGCCTCCGGGAAGCCGGCCTCCGAGGGGAAGCTGGCGGGGCAGTGCCGGGCGTACCTGGCGAAGCCGGCGGCGCAGCGTGAGAAGGCGCTGCGCAGCCCCGTGTTCGCCGATCTGGTGGCCGCCGCCGGCGGTGCGGGCCAGGTCGAGGCGTACTGCCGCGAGCTGCTTCCGGAGCGGGCCCCGGAGGCGGACGAATCGCCGGAGGCGAAGTCGTCGCGCCCGCCCGCGGCCCCGGCGGCGCCGACTCCGGACGCCCGCTCAAGTCGGAAGAAGTAGTCGAAAAGGCTTCACAAAAATTTCTTCCCGCCCGGGGCCGCGGATTCCGTCTGTTAGACAGAAGATGGTGAGACGCGGCGGCCGGCCGGTGACGGTCGCTGCCGCCCGCGCCGGCAGTGTCGCCGGGTCCCCGGTCGGGAGGAGACCATCTCGTGGTGACGTCCCCGGAACTCGCGCGGACGACCGTGCTGGGCGAGAAGGCCGCCGCCGCGGCCCACCTCGGCCGGATCTGCTTCAAGACCGGGCCACCGGTCCTCACCGGCGTCGAACTGGAATGGACCGTGCACGACGCCGCCGACCCCGCCCGACCGGTTGACCGGGAGCGGCTGCGGGCGGCGCTGGGGCGGCACAGCCCCGTCACTCTGGACGACACCAGCCCCGCCCAGCCGCTCCGGCACGGCAGCAGCGTGACCGTGGAGCCCGGCGGGCAGGTGGAGGTGTCCACCGCGCCCCGACCGTCGGTCGCCGCGCTGATCCCGGCCACCGAGGCCGACATCGCCGAGCTGAGCGCGCTGCTGGAGCGCGCCGGGCTGGTGCTCGGCCGCAGCGGCATCGACCCGTGGCGGGTCCCGCAGCCGGTGGTCGAGACCTCCCGCTACCGCGCGATGCGCGGCGTCTTCGACCGCCGGGGCCCCGCTGGGCGGACCATGATGTACAGCACCGCCGGCCTGCAGGTCTGCCTGGACGCGGGTGAACCGGCCGAGCTGCCCGCCCGCTGGGCCACCGTGCACATGGTCGGGCCGCCGCTGGTGGCCGCGTTCGCCACCGCCGACCGGCACGCCGGCCGGCGGACCGGCTGGGCGTCCGCGCGGATGGCCGCCTGGCTGGGTATCGACCCGGCCCGCACCCGGCCGGTCTGGTCGCCGTGGCGGCCCGACGAGGACCCGGTCGCCGCCTGGACGGAGTACGCGCTGGCCGCGCCGCTGCTCTGCCTGCGCCACGACGGCCCGGACTGGACCCCGCCACCGGGGATCACCTTCGCCGACTGGATCGACGGGGCGCTGCCCCGCCCGCCGACCACCGACGACCTGGAATACCACGCCAGCACCCTGTTCCCGCCGGTCCGCCCGAGGGGCTACCTGGAGGTGCGCTACCTGGACGCCCAGCCCGGTCCCGGCTGGATCCTCCCGCTCGCCGTGCTGACCGCGCTGCTCGACCGCGCCGACACCGCGCGGTCCGCCCGCGCGATCGCCGCGCCGGTGGCCGACCGCTGGCACGCCGCGGCCCGGTACGGCCTGGCTGACCCGCCGCTCGCCGCGGCGGCCGCCGCCCTGCTCGACCTGGCGCTGGAGGCGCTGCCCCGGCTGGACCTGCCGCCGGGCACCCGCGACGAGACGAGCCGAGGAATCCGGCGGCGACGGGCCGCCGCGGAGAGGGGGCACCGGTGACCACCACCGAACAGCCGGACACGCAGGCGGAGGTGCTGCGCAGCCGGATCGCGGCGGAGCTGGATCGGACCCGGGCCCGTACGGCGCTGCTCACCGGGGCGGTGGACGACGACGACCTGACCCGCCAGCACTCCCCGCTGATGTCCCCGCTGGTCTGGGACCTCGCCCACGTGGGCAACCAGGAGGAGCTCTGGCTGGTGCGCGACGTCGGCGGGCGCGAGCCGGTCCGCCACGACATCGACGACCTGTACGACGCGTTCAAGCAGCCCCGCAAGGACCGCCCGGCGCTGCCGCTGCTGCCGCCCGCCGAGGCGCGCGCCTACGTGTCGACGGTCCGGGACAAGGTGTTCGACCTGCTGGACGGCATCCGGTTCACCGACCGTCCGCTGGTCGCCGAGGGCTTCGCCTTCGGGATGATCGTGCAGCACGAGCAGCAGCACGATGAGACGATGCTCGCCACCCACCAGCTGCGCGCCGGGCCCGCGGTCCTGGACGCGCCCCCGCCGCCCGAGCCCGGGGTACGGGTCGGCGACGAGGTGCTGGTGCCGGCGGGCCGGTTCACCATGGGCACCTCCACCGACCCGTGGGCGCTGGACAACGAGCGCCCCGCGCACACCGTCGAGCTGCCCGCGTACGTCATCGACGCCGCGCCGGTCACCAACGGCCGGTACCGCGAGTTCATCGCCGCCGGCGGGTACGACGACCCGCGCTGGTGGAGCGGGCCCGGCTGGCGGCACCGCACCGAGGCGGGACTGACCGCGCCGATGCACTGGCGGCGCGACGGCGACGGCTGGGCGCACCGGCGGTTCGGGCGGTGGTCACCGGTCCGCGACGACGAGCCGGTGGTGCACGTCTGCTGGTACGAGGCGGAGGCCTTCGCGGCCTGGGCGGGGCGGCGGCTGCCCACCGAGGCCGAGTGGGAGAAGGCGGCCCGCTGGGACCCGGGTACCGGCCGCTCCCGCCGGTACCCGTGGGGCGACGAGGACCCGACCGGCGGGCACGCCAACCTGGGGCAGCGGCACCTGTGGCCGGCGCCGGTGGGCGCCTACCCGGCGGGCGCCTCGCCGCTGGGCGTGCACCAGCTCATCGGCGACGTCTGGGAGTGGACGTCGAGCACCTTCCGGGGCCACCCCGGGTTCACGGCCTTCCCGTACCGGGAGTACTCCGAGGTGTTCTTCGGCGACGACTACCGGGTGCTGCGCGGCGGCTCGTTCGGCACCGACCGGGCGGCCTGCCGGGGCACGTTCCGCAACTGGGACTACCCGATCCGGCGGCAGATCTTCAGCGGCTTCCGCTGCGCCCGCGACGCCCGGCCCGAGGAGGCGCACGGGTGATCGGCGGCACCGCCTGATGTGCCGGCACCTGGCCTACCTGGGGCCGCCGCTGAGCCTGCGCGCCCTGCTGTACGACCCGCCGGACTCGCTGGTCCGGCAGTCCTGGGCACCCCGGGACATGCGTGGCGGCGGGACCGTCAACGCGGACGGCTTCGGCGTCGGGTGGTACCCCGGCGAGGGCGATCCGGTGCGCTACCGGCGGGCCCAGCCCATCTGGAGCGACGTGACGCTGCCGGCGCTGGCCGGGGTGACCCTCGCCGGCGCGGTGCTGGCCGCCGTCCGCTCCGGCACCGTCGGCATGCCGGTGCAGGAGACCGCCGCCGCGCCGTTCACCGAGGGCCGGTGGCTGTTCAGCCACAACGGTGTCGTGCGGGGCTGGCCCGACGCGCTGGTGCCGCTCGCCGACACCCTGCCCGTCCGTGACCTGCTCACCCTCGACGCCCCGACCGACTCCGCCCTGCTCTGGGCGCTGGTCCGGCACCGGTTGCGGGCCGGCGCCGACCCGGCGGAGGCGGTCGCGGAGACGGTCGCGGAGGTGTCGGAGGCCGCGCCCGGGTCGCGGCTGAACCTGCTGCTCACCGACGGCCGGACGATGGTGGCCACCGTGGCGGGGCACGCGATGTCCGTCCTCGCGACGCCGGACTCGGTGCTGTTGGCCTCCGAGCCGCACGACGACGACCCGGGCTGGCGGTCGTTGCCGGACCGGCACCTGGTGGTGGCGACCTCGACCTCGGTGCGCGTGCGCGCCCTGACGGGAGCGTGACGCCGCAGCAGGGTCGCAGGTGGAGACAGGGACGTTCGCCGAAGGAGAAGGGACACCTCATGGGCGCGGAGCCGTTGGAGATCTACCTCGAAGACCAGGACCTGGGGCGCAGCCTGCGGGAGGACGTGCGGGTCGGGCTGACCGCCGAGGAGAGGTGGCTGCCACCGAAGTGGTTCTACGACGCCCGGGGCAGCGAGCTGTTCGAGGAGATCACCCGGCTGCCCGAGTACTACCCGACCCGGGCGGAGCGGGCCGTGCTGGCCGAGCGGGCCACCGACATCGCCGAGCTGACCGGCGCGAAGACGCTGATCGAACTGGGCTCCGGTTCGTCGGAGAAGACCCGGCTGCTGTTGGACGCCTTCACCCGCCGGGGCGGGCTCGGCACCTTCGTGCCGCTGGACGTGTCGGTCAGCGCGCTGCGCCAGTCCACCGAGCAGATCGCCACCGACTACCCGGGTCTGCGGGTACGCGGCATCGTCGGCGACTTCACCCGCCAGCTCGACCGGCTGCCCACCGGCGGGCGGCGGCTGGTGGTCTTCCTCGGCGGCACCATCGGCAACCTGTTGCCGGCCGAACGGGCCGCGTTCCTGTCCGCGATGCGCGCGACGTTGGAAGCGGGCGACTGGCTGCTGATCGGCACCGACCTGGTCAAGGACCCGGCGGTGATCGTGCCGGCGTACGACGACGCGGCCGGGGTCACCGCCGAGTTCAACCGCAACGTGCTGCGGGTGGTCAACCGGGAGCTGGGCGCGGACTTCGACCCGGCGGCCTTCACCCACGTGGCGCGCTGGGACGCCGACCGGGAGTGGATCGAGATGCGGCTGCGGGCCGAGCGGGCGATGCGGGTCCGGGTGCTGGACCTGACGGTGGACTTCGCCGCGGGCGAGGAGCTGCGCACGGAGGTGTCGGCGAAGTTCCGGCCGGAGGGGATCGCCCGGGAACTGGCGGGGGCCGGCTTCACCGTACGCGAGTTCTGGACCGACCCGGACGGCCTGTTCGGGGTGAACCTGGCCCGGGCCGACTGACCGGCGGCCGCCGCGCCGGCCCGCCGGGCGACCTCGGCGGCCCGGCGCGCGGTGACCTGCGGCACCCGTCCGGGCCGGCGGCCGGCGTGATCGGTTAGGGTGAGGGCGCGAAGGGGAGTAGCCCCCAATGTCGTGGTCGACACACTGGTGCGTTCCGCATCCGGCCACGCGGCCCCACCCCGGTGGGGCGGGCGAGACCTTCGACTCAGGCTGTTGCAGCCGGGTCGAGGGCGCCCCCGTACCTCCTCCCGGCATGATCGGGAAGGTCCTCATGGACGGTTTTCTCGCCGCGCTGGTGATCAGCTTCGGCGTCATCTTCGTCGCCGAGCTGGGGGACAAGTCCCAGCTGATGGCGTTGACCTTCGCCACCCGCTTCAAGCCGGTCCCGGTGCTGATCGGCATCACCATCGCCACGGCGATCGTCCACCTGGCCTCGGTGGCCATCGGCTACGGGCTCAACGCGGCCTTGCCCACCGGCTGGATCTCGCTGATCGCCGGCCTGGCGTTCCTCGGCTTCGGCGTCTGGACGCTGCGCGGCGACAAGCTCACCGAGGAGGAGAAGCGCAAGGCGGAGAAGACCGGCAAGTCGGCCGTCATCGCGGTCGGTGTCGCGTTCTTCCTGGCCGAGCTGGGCGACAAGACGATGCTCGCCACCATCACGCTGGCCACCAAGTACGGCTGGTTCGGCACCTGGCTCGGCTCGACGCTGGGCATGGTGGCCGCCGACGCGCTGGCCATCCTGGTGGGCCGGATGCTGGGCCGGCACCTGCCGGAGAAGGCCATCCGGTACGGCGCCGCCGTGCTCTTCGCCATCTGCGGTCTCTGGCTGATCCTGGAAGCGGTCGACCAGCTCTGACCCGGCCTAGCGCCGGCGGGGGCGGGTAACGCCCCCGGGTGGACCTGGACGAGTTCCTGCGCGAGGGCGACCGCATCGCGGTCACCCTGGTGGAGATCGCCGGGGCGGCCGTGATCTTCGTCGGCGCGCTCTGGGCGGCGCTGCGGTTCGTGGTCGAGGGACTGCGACACCGCAGCGCCGCCGTCTTCACCCCGATCCGGCTCTCCCTCGGCCGGTTCCTCACGCTCGGCCTCGAGTTCCAGCTCGCCGGGGACATCCTGCGTACCGCCGTGTCACCGACGTTCGACCAGATCGGGCAGCTGGCGGCCATCGCCACCATCCGGACCGCGCTGAACTTCTTCCTGCGCCGCGAGATCGCCCAGGAACAGCGGCAGGTCCGCGAGGCCGGGACGGAGCAGGGGAGCCCGACGTGACGGAGGGCCTCGCCGACCTGGCGACCGCCCTCGCGCTGGGCAGCGGTGCGGTCGTCCTGCTCACCGTCCGTTCCTGGCGTACCGCGCTGCGGGTGCTGCTGGACCTGCTCGTCGCCGCCGGCCTGCTCCGGCTCGCCGTGGGCAGCGGCTGGACCGGGCTGGCGACCGCCGCGGCGATCATCCTGCTGCGCCAGCTCCTCTGGGCCGGGATCGCCGCCGGCCCGCCCGCCAGGGCACCGACTATCGCCGCCGCCCTGCGGGTAAGACGATCACGGCCTACCGTGAGCGGCAGGACGCAAAAGCGAACATAGCGGGAGGATAACCCCATGAGCAGGCATGACGAGCCCAACGAGTACGGCTTCGCCGGTGGCGCCACCGCTCCCGAGCCGCCGCCGGGTGCCCGGATCGACGAGCAGGACCGCGCCGAGGCGGTCGCCGTGCCGGGCGACGACCTGACCGAGCCGTTCGCCGACGCGCTGGAGGAGACCGAGGGCGAAGACGGGGAGCGGGCCCGCGAGCGGCGCTGACCCCGCCGGACGTCCCTGACGCCGCCGCGGCGGCGGGGCCCCACCGGGCTCCGCCGCCGCGGCCTCGTCGTCAGCGGGGTGAGGGCAGCATCGAGGACCGCACCGGCAGGTCCTCGCAGTACGCCGCCATCCACTTGATCAGCTCGTCCGCGTCGGCGTACGGGTCGAGCCCGCGGACGTCCTCCGGGCTCAGCGAGGGCACCCGCACGTGCGAGATGAGCGGGTGCAGCGGCCGGCTGTCGACCTCGTCGACGCCGAACAGGTCCTCGTGCAGCTTCTCGCCGGGGCGCAGCCCGGTGAAGACGATCTCCGTCGGGCGGTCCGCCTCGGCGGCGAGCCGGCGCGCCACGTCGGCGATGCGCACCGGCTCGCCCATGTCGAGCACCAGCGCCTCCCCGCCGCGCCCGATGGTCGCCGCCTGGAGCACCAGGTGCACCGCCTCCTGCACGGTCATGAAGTAGCGGGTCACCTCGGGGTGGGTCACCGTGATCGGCAACCCCGCCTCGACCTGCGCCTGGAACGCGGTCAGCACCGAACCGCGGCTGCTGAGCACGTTGCCGAAGCGCACGCTGAGGAACGCCCCGCCGACCTGCTCGGCGTAGTGGGCGGTCAGCCGCTCGGTGATCCGCTTCGAGTAGCCGAGCACGCTGACCGGGTTGGCCGCCTTGTCGGTGGAAATGTTGACGAACTCGCTGACGTCCCGGCACGCCTCCAGCACGTTCAGGGTGCCGCGGACGTTGGTCTTGACCGCTTCCCCCGGGTGCCGTTGCAGCAGCGTCAGGTGCTTGAGGGCGGCGGCGTGGAAGACGATGTCCGGCTGGCGGTCGGCGACGATCCGGGCGATGCCGTCGGCGTCGCGGATGTCGGCGAGGATGAGCTCCGGCCCGTCCAGCAGCGCCCGGCCGTGCAGCGACATCTGCAGGGCGTGCAGGGCCGACTCGTCCCGGTCCAGCATCATCAGCTCGCCCGGCTCGCAGCGGGCGATCTGCCGGCACAGCTCCGAGCCGATCGAGCCGCCCGCCCCGGTGACCAGGACCCGCCGGCCGGCCAGGCCGTTGCGCTCGATCATCAGCTCGGCCACCCGCTGCGCCCGCCCGAGCAGGTCGGTGAGTTGCAGGTCCCGGACGTCGGTGGCCCGCACCGGCCGGTCGAGCAGTTCCCGGACCGGCGGGAGCACCTTGAAGGCGGCGCCGGCCTGCAACGTGCGGCGGCGTACGTCGCGCATCAGCTCGGCGTCCGAGCCGTCGATCGAGAAGATGACCGTGGTGGCCCGGGTGCGCCGTACCGCCTGCTCGATCTGCTCGCGGCCGCCGAGCACCCGGAGCCCCTCCAGGCGCAGCCCCTGCCGCTCGCGGTCGTCGTCGAGCAGGCCGACCGGCAGGTAGCTGCCGTCCGGGTCGCCGACCAGGACCCGTACGAGGCGTTCGCTCGCGGCGTCGACGCCGTAGATCAGGGCCCGCTCCGCGCCCCGGACCGGGCGGTCGTCGCGGTCGCGCCGCCACCGGTAGCCGGCCCGCCCGCCGGCCATCACCAGCAGGGCCACCGCCCCGCCGGTCACCGGGACGCTGGCCGGCACCGGCCGTTCGGTGAGCGTGGCCAGGGCGGCCAGCATCACGGCGGCGGCGAGGAGGGTGGTCAGGGCCAGGTCACGGGCCTCGCCGATGCTGCCGATCGGGTGGCGACCACGGGCGGTGGAGCGCACCTGCTCGATGGCGGCGTGGACCACCGCACACACGCCGGCGGCGCCCAGCGCGAGGGCGCACTGCCCGGGCGTGAGGCCGAATTCGTACCTGGCCCAGGCGGCGACCAGAAATCCGGCGCACCATGCGCCGGTGTCGAGCGTTAGCAGAGACAGGGTCTTCGCACGTCGGGTGACCCAGTCACGTCGCGGGATGTTCGTGCCGGCCCGGGAGGCTGCATCGTCCATTGGTGTCCTCTGCGTTTGTTGCCTGATTGCGAGGATTCAGGTCTCTGGGGATGTTCGATGGCATACATTCGTTTGGTCGTTCTCGGCAAGCTTGCGGCGAATAGATCCTGTCATGCCGTTTGGGAAGTATTGGGGGATTTCGTGCAGTTTCACCGGCTAGTTGTCCCGGCGGAACGGAGAGCGTGATGGACGTACGCACCTGCCTGCGCCTGATCCGCCGACACTGGTGGATCGTCCTGGTCACGCTGATGGTTGCGGTCGGCTCGGCCGCTCTCATCACCGTTCGCACGCCACCCCGGTACGTGGCCTCCGTGACCTTCTTCGTGACCACGCCGAGCCAGGGCGTCACCGACGCCTACCAGGGCGGGCTGTTCCTCCAGCAACGAGTGAAGTCCTACGCGGACCTGCTGCGCAGCGACCGCCTGGCGCAGAGCGTGGTGGCCGAGACGCAGGTCGGCCTCACCGCCGACGACGTGCAGCGCCGCCTCCGCGCCTCCACCGAGACCGGCACCGTGCTGTTGCGCGCCACCGTCACCGACACGGACCAGACCCGGGCGATGAAGGTGACCGAGACGCTCGCGGCGAAGTTCGTGGAGCTGGTGCAGAAGGTCGAGACGCCGGCCGAGGGGCGGGCCGCTCCCATCAAGGTCGAGGTGGTCAGTGGTCCCCGGGTGAGTTCGAGCCCGGTCTCGCCGCAGCCCACCCGCAACCTGATCGTCGGCGGCCTGGTCGGTCTGCTGCTCGGCGCCGCGCTGGCCGTGCTGCGCGGGCTGCTCGACGTCCGGATGCGCGACGCCGCCGGGCTGCAACGGGTCACCGGCAGCCCGCTGCTCGGGGAGATCCCGTTCGAGGCTGGCGCGAAGGCGGCGCCGTTGATCGTCGGCGACGCGGCGACCTCCGCCCGGGCCGAGGCGGTCCGCAAGCTGCGGACCAACCTGCGGTTCGTGGACGTACACGAGCCCGCCCGGGCCATCGCGGTCACCAGCGCGCTGCAGGGCGAGGGCAAGACGACCCTCTCCTGCAACCTGGCCATCGCGCTGGCCGAGGCGGGCTGGCGGGTGCTGCTGGTCGACGCCGACCTGCGCCGGCCGAAGGTCGCCGACTACCTGGGCCTCGACGGCGGTGTCGGGCTGACCGACGTGCTGGTCGGCGACGTGCAGGTCGGTGACGTGGTGCAGCGCTGGGGCGACAAGTCACTGCTGGTGCTCCCGAGCGGATCGGCGCCGCCGAACCCGAGCGAGCTGCTCGGCTCCAAGGCGATGGCGGATCTGCTGCTCGCGCTGCGCGAGTCGGCGGACATCGTGGTCATCGACACCGCGCCGCTGCTGGCCGTCACCGACGGCGTGGTCGTGGCCGTGCAGGCCGACGGTGCGCTGCTGGTCACCCAGCAGGGGCGTACCTCGCGGACCCAGGTCGCCGCGGCGGCCCGGTCGCTGCACTCGGTCTCGGTGCGCCTGCTCGGTTGCGTGCTGAACATGACCAAGGTGGCCAAGGCCGACGCCTACCAGTACGAGGCGTACCGGATCGCCACCACCGGCAAGACCAAGGTTCCCGCGGACCGGGCACCGGCGGCCCGCCACGGCGAGTCGAACGGGGTCGACGGGGTCACCGATCGCACGCAGGAACTCACCCGGCTGCGCCGATGAGCGCCACCGCTGGTCGTACGGGCGGCCCGCCGCCGTCGGGAGCACCGGGATCGTTCGCGCCGGGGGCGGCTGGTTGCCGCCGTCCCCCGGCGGGGGCGGCGGCCGGCAGCACGGCGCGCCGCGGCGTGTCGACCCGCTCCGGCACCGGGTCGGCCGCCCCGCCGAGTTCACGGCCGAGGGGGACCCGCTGATGAGGGTGGGCATCCTGTCGTACCACTTCCCGCCCGAACCGGCCTTCATCCCGGGCAGCCTCGCGGAGGAGTTGGCCGCCCGGGGGCACGAGGTGCGGGTGCTGACCGGCTTCCCGGACTATCCCGGCGGGCACGTCTATCCGGGCTGGCGGCAGCGCTGGCGGCACCTGACCCGCAGCGAGCGGCTGACCGTACGACGGGTGCCCCGCTACGCCGGCGGTGACGGCTCCACCGGCGCCCGGATGGCCAGTCACCTCTCCTTCGCGGGCAGCGTGGCGATGGTCGGGCGCCGCTATTTGGCCGACGTCGACGTGCTCTACGTCTTCCAGCTGCCCGCGACGACGTTCGCCACCGCCGCGCTGCTGCGGATGCTCGGCCGGGTGCCCACCGTGCTGCACGTGCAGGACCTCTGGCCGGAGGAGGAGGTGACCGGCGACGGCGCGCGGCGGCAACGCGGGCCGAGGCGGCTCGCCACCACGATGCGCCGGGTGCTGCGCGAGGCGGACGCCCTGGCCGTCACCGCGCCGTCGATGCGGGACCTGGTGCTCGCCGACGGCGTCGACCCCGACCGGGTGCGGGTGGTGCTCAACTGGACCGACGAGCGGATCTTCCAGCCGGTCCGACCCAGCCGCGCCGCACAGGGATTCGTCCGACGCGACGGCCGGTGCGTGGTGATGCACGCCGGCACGATCGGGGTACGGCAGGGGCTGGAGACGGCGGTGCGGGCGGCGGCGGCGCTGGACGGCCGGACGGACCTGGTGCTGGTGGGCTCGGGCGCGGAGGAGCGGCGGGTGCGGGGGCTCGCCGCCGAGCTGCGGGCGGACAACGTCCGCTTCGTGGAGCGCCGGTCGCCGGTGGACATGCCCGAGCTGTACGCGGCCGCCGACTACCAGCTGGTCATGCTCCGCGACCTGCCCGAGCTGCGCGGCACGGTGCCCGGCAAGTTGCAGGCCGCGTTGGCCTGCGCCGCGCCGGTGATCGCCTCGGCCGGCGGGGACACCGCGGAGCTGGTGGAGCGGGCCCGGGCCGGGCTGTCCTGCCCGCCCGAGGACTGGGCCACGCTGGCCGACCGGTTCTGGCTCGCCTCGACCATCCCGGCCGCCGCGCGCGCGGAAATGGGGCGGCGGGGGCGCGAGGCGTACCTGCGGGACATGTCGCTGCGGGCGGGTGTGGACCGGGTCGAGGACCTGCTCAATCAGGTCGCCATGGCCCGCCGCAGCCGCTGAGCACTCGAACGATCCTCGCAGAACACTTTTTATGGCGGTAAAGCCGCGAAAACCGCAGGCGCACGTGGTTATTCATGCTAGAAAATGGACGAATCGTCATTAGTGTCCGTTTCGAAGTGGAGACCGGTGTGACCGAGAGCGGTGTGTCGCGTCGCGGCCGCAGGCGCCTGCGGCGACGGACCAGGGCACGCATCCGGCGGGCGCTGCTCGTCGGACTCGTGGTCGGGTCCCTGCTCCTGGCCGGCTCCGGATGGGTCGCCTTCCGGGGCTGGCAGGCGCGGGCCCACCTGCTCAACGCCGCCGGACTCGCCCGGGAGTTGAGCGCCCAGATCGTCGGCGGGGACGCCGCGCGGGCCCAACGCACCCTCGCCGCGCTCCAGGAGCAGGCCGGGGCGGCCCGGGACGCCACCGGCGACCCGGGCTGGTGGCTGGGGCAGCGCTCCCCGTACGCCGGTGACGACCTGGGAGCGGTACGCCAGATCGCGGTCGCCATCGACGACCTCGCCCGGCGCGCGTTCCCCACGCTGGTGCGGACCGACCTCGCCACCCTGGTGCCGAAGGAGGGACGGCTGGACGTGGCGCGGCTGCGGGCCGTCTCGACCGAGTTGGCCGACGTGAACGCTGCGGTGCGGGAGACCCGTACCCGCCTCGACGCGGTGCCGACCACCGACCTGGTCGGACAGGTACGCACGGCGCTGACCGACCTCAGGGCGGAGATCGACCGGCTGGCCGGCCTGACCGGAGCGGCCGACCAGGGGGCGAAGGTGCTCCCGGCGCTGCTCGGGGCCGACGGGCCCCGCACCTACCTGCTGGTCTCGCAGAACCCGGCGGAGCTGCGCGCCACCGGCGGGATGCTCGGGGCGTACGCGGTGATCCGCGCCGACAACGGCCGGGTGGAGATCGTGACCCAGGGCAGTGCGGTGGACCTGCGGCGGTTCGATCCGCCGGTCGCCACGCTCCCGGCCGAGATGCGCCGGCTCTACACCGACCTGCCCGCGATCTATCCGGCGGACGTCAACCTGACCCCGCACTTCCCGACCGCGGCGAAGCTCTACCGGGAGATGGTCCGGGTCCGTACCGGCACCACCGCGGACGGTGTGCTGGCAGTCGATCCGGTGGCGCTGTCGTACCTGCTGGCCGCGACCGGCCCGGTCGCGGTGCCGGGCGGGCCGAAGCTCGCCGCCGACACGGTCGTCCGCACGTTGCTCTCGGACACCTACCGGACCATGGGCCTGAAGGAGCAGGACGCGTACTACGCGGCGGCCGCCGCCGCCGTCTTCGACGCGTTTCTCGCCGCGAAAGTCAACCCAAAGGCTGTTTTGTCCGCTTTCGACCGCTCTATAACGGAAAGAAGGATATTGTTCTGGAGTGCCCGGTCAGGAGAACAGCGCATCTTCGGCGAAAACCGAGTGAGCGGGATCCTGCCCGAGCGCGAGACGGTGCCCAGCGTGGGGGTGTTCCTCAACGACGGCAGCGGCGCGAAGCTCGGCTACTACCTGAAGCCGACGGCGCAACTGACCGTCGGTGAGTGCCAGGGCGAGGGACGCCGTCAGCTGCGCCTGCGGTTCAGCCTGCGTTCCTCGGCGCCGACGTCCGGCCTGAACAAGTCGGTGCTCGGCGGCGGGAAGGCCGGCGACCCGTACACCATCCGCACGCTGGTGTACGTCTTCAGCCCCGCCGGCGGCGCCGTGATGGGCGCCCGGATCGACGGGGCGGACGCTGCCCTGGGCAGCGGCACCGAGCGGCGCCGGCAGGTGGGCGTCGCCAACGTCGAGGTCGCGCCCGGGGCCACCCGGACGCTCGACGTCGACCTGCTGACCGGCAGGAACACCGCCGGTACGCCCGAGCTCTGGCTCACCCCCACAGCCACCCCATGGACCACCCAAGTTGTATCCGCACCAAGCTGCAACCAGTAGGAGGAGACCACCATGCGGCTATCCCGCATCATCATGGCGCTCACGGCCGGCCTGGCCGTCGTGCTGGCGCCGACGGCGGCGGGGGCGGCGCAGCCGCAGCCGGCCCCAGACTACCCGCCTCAGCCGCCGGCCCTGACGGCGAACCCGACCACGGTCGTCGTCGGCCAGCCCACTGTGCTCATCGGTACCGGCTTCGGTCCCAACGAGATCGTCGACATCGTCGTCAGCGTGGCGCCCCTCGCCGCCTCGGTGCCCGGTCAGGCGCCGGCCCGGCGCAGCGACGGCAGCACCGTCGCGATGGCGGCGGTGGCCTTCCCGCAGCCGGCTCCGCGGCACTTCACCGCGCACACCAACGCGGCGGGCCGGTTCACCAGGACCTACCGGCCGACCGAGGTCGGCCAGCTCACCTTCACCGCGACCGGTCGCGAGTCCGGCCGCACGGCCAGCGTGACCATCACGGTGCTGCCGAAGAAGAAGCCTGGCGGCGGGAACCAGCTGCCGGTCACCGGTGACAGCATGGGCACCCCGCTCAAGGTCGGCGGCGGTCTCGTCGGCGCGGGGGCGGTCCTGATGCTGGGCAGCCTGGTGTGGCGCCGGCGCAACCGCTTCGGCATGGGGTCGCCACGCTGATCCCGTACGCCGGGCAGGGCCCGGAACAGTGAGGACGGGCGCCCGTCGGAGGATTCCGGCGGGCGCCCGCACGTGTTCCGGCGCGCACGTGCACATCCCGCCCGTGGGCGCCCGCACGTGTTCCGGCGCGCACGTGCACATCCCGCCCGGTCAGGGCCGCGCGTCCGGCGACCCGTCGTCGCCCGGCAGCGGCACCGTGAGCACCCGGGCCACCGGGCGGAACCCGGCCTCGTCGTACATCCGGTGGGCCGGATTGCCGTCGGTCACCGACAGCCCCACCCGGGGCAGCCCGGCCGCACGCGCCCCGCGCAACGCGTGGCCGAGCAGCGCCCGCCCCAGCCCACGCCGCTGCGCCGTTGGCGCCACGCCGAGGTTGAGGATCCAGGCGCAGAGGTCCTCGGTCCACGGCACCGGCCCGGCGGCGAGCACGTGACCGGCGCTGCGCCCGTCCGGGCCGACCACTCGCGCCGAGGCCGGCAGCAAGGGCGGCACCGGCTCGGCCCGCTCGAACATCCCGCGCACCTCGGCGGTGTCGCTCGGTTGCCACCGCCCGTCCGGGTGGTCCGGCCCGTACGCCGCCGCCAGCCCCTCGGCCAGGTCGTCGTCCCACCCGGCGGGTGCCCAGGACCAGCCGGCGGGCAGCGGCACCGGCTCCGGTACGTCGGTCAGGTCGTGCCGCATGTCCGTGGCGGCCCGGCGCAGCGCCAGACCCCCGGCGACCAGCGCGGCGGCCAGGGCGTCGTCCGGCGTCTCCAGCCGCGCGCCGGCGAGGTCCCGGCGGGCCTGGGCGGAGAGCACCCGCACGTCCGCTCCCGGCAGCGGTGTCACCACCCCGGCCACGCGTTCACCGTCGTCGTCGCGCAGCCGCAGCCGGGCCAGCGGCGTGCCGTCGTCGGTGCTCAGCAGGTGTCCGGCGGATGCTTCGGGGTCGGGGTGCAGCGGCATGCCCGCACCGTATGTGGCGGAATGGGCGTCTCCTCCACCGGGTTCCCGGTGGCACACCTCGTCGTGGGCATGCTCCGCCCGGCAACGCCGGTGCCTCTTCTGGTTCAGGACACGTCGGCCAATGTGCGCGCTGAGAGCCTCAGGTCTGCCGAAGGTTGTGGTCAGAGTCCGGCGATGACGGAGTCGGCGACCGCCACCAGGCGTCGCTGAAGGTCGTCCGGGTCCTCGGCTCCGGTGCCCATCCACATCACCTCCACGCGAAGGTTCTGGTCGTAGGCCAGCACCTTCGGCATCGTCGGCGTCCTCGTGTCGATGAAGGTGGCCGTGCCGAGGCCCGTCACGTCCCGGGCCGCCCGCATCCGGTGCCGTTCGTACGCGTACATCCGGGCTACCTGTACCGGGCCGTCGCCGCCGACGGGGAAGCTGGCCGAGACGAGCAACTGCGAGCTGCGCCCGCCCTCTCCGGGGAACACCGCGGAGCACATCATGCCGCGCAGACGGCCGGGCTTCGGGGTGCTCGGGCGCACCTCCACTGGCTTCGCCGTGCTCACCGCCGACAGGTCGAGGATTTCGCAGAGGTCCTTCACCGCCCCGTGACCGGCGCCGGTGGACGAGGGGGTCAGCACCGGATCCGGCGAAGGGTCCGCATCCGAGGGGGCCTGCGGCGACGGGGCGTCCGGTCGGCGTAGTGCCGTCAGTACCGCCGCGGCGACCTTCCGCAGGCGGGTCACCAGGTCGGGCGGGTTGCCGGTCTCGTGATCGGGCGAGCTGACCCGCACCAGCAGGTTGTCGTCGTGGCTGGTCACCTGGTGGTCGCCGACCATCCGGTACGCGACGGCAGCCGCGGGGAGACCCCCAAGGTCCTGCACGCCCGAGGCGTCGGATTCGCCACCGTCGCGCCACGTCCGGTAGTCCTCGGCGGCCTCCTTGCTGCTCCCGTACCTGGTGGCGGTGACGGTCATCGGCTGGTCGCGGCCGAGCTTCCCGCCCACCCGCACGCTGAAGGTGCAGCTCTGGGTCGCGCGGCCCTCGTCGTCCTCTTCCCTGGTGCGGCGAGGGTCGCCGGCGGGTACGCCCGCCAGCGTGACGATCTGCGAGGTGCAGATGTCCGCGCCCAGGTCGTACGCCCCCCGGTCCTCGTCGGCCGTGCACCCGACGAGTGGGACGCCGAACAGGACTGCCAGGTGGACCGCGGTCATCTTCCGCGTGATCATCGCCGCTCGCACGCGACGGAGGCTACCGCCCCGCCACCATCGGCGGCGCACCGCCGGTGGCACGGCGGTGCGACGTGTGTCGCCGATGTGGCGGGCTGGGGCACGTGAGGAGGACTGCGGCGTCGCCGGCGGTCTTGCCGTCGCGGGGTGCGGTGTCCGAGTCCGCGCGGTCTGTCCGGTTAGCCCGACCGCACTGATGTCCGGCTCCGGGACACCCGCGTGCGATGTCCCGTGACCGGCGGCACCCCGGCGACGGAATGGTGGCGGGGCCGGCGTCGTTACATCCTCCGTACGACCGCAGCAGCAACCCCGCTGGCCTGGCCCGATGAGGTGGCCGACGCGGGATGCGGGTCCCCGGAATGATGGCGGGCCGCCGGTCGTTACACATGGTCCCGGCGCCACGAGCCCCCCGCTCGCGATGACCTGCCGGGCAGAGACTTTCCCCTTGTGATCTTTTGAGCGCCCTGTCGTGGTGCTTGCGCCCGTGCTCGACCCCCGTCGAGTTGTGGCGCCAACCCCCGAAGGAGCTACTCCATGAACACGATCATGCGTAAGAGCGTTCTCGGTATCGCTGGTCTGGCTGTCGCCGGTGGTCTCGCCGCCGGTCCGCTGAACCACGGCACCACCGACACGGTCGACACCCGGGCCGCCGCCGTCGCGGTGCGGGCGGACAAGCCGGCCGTGGACAAGGACAAGCTGATCCCGCACGGTGTGCAGGGCGAGCAGTCCCGCATCGACCTGGGCGACGAGCAGACCGACAACGTCAAGGCGATCATCGCCGCGACGAAGAAGTCGGGCATGGACGAGCGGGCCGCGGTGGTGGCGATCGCCACGTCGCTGCAGGAGTCGAAGCTGGAGAACCTGGGTCACCTGGGTGAGCGCAACGACCACGACTCGCAGGGCCTGTTCCAGCAGCGTCCGTCGTCGGGTTGGGGCACCGTTGAGCAGATCACCGACCCGGAGTACAGCACGATGGCGTTCCTCAAGGGTCTGAAGCAGGTCGACGGCTGGCAGGACATGCCGCTGACCAAGGCCGCCCAGACCGTGCAGGTCTCGGCCTACCCGTTCCACTACGCGCAGTGGGAGCGGCAGGCTGCCGACCTGGTCGCCGAGCACTGGAACAGCTGAACCACGTGAATGACACGCTGGCCGGCACCCCCGAGCGGGGTGCCGGCCAGCGGCGTGTCCGGGTCCGGTCAGGGGCACGCGGAGTAGAGCCGACGGGTGCCCACGCCGGCGGCGTACGCGGCCCGGTCGCTGAACCGGCAGCCGAAGTCCGCCGCCGCGACCGCCCTCGGGTCGGTGACCGCGTCACCGCCGGGGCGGGCGCCGGTGCGTACCCAGGACACCAGGTCGTCCCAGGCGGCGCCGGCCTCGGCCGGGGTGAACTCGCAGTGCTGGCTGGCCCGGATGGCCCGCTGCACGACCAGCCGGCTGCGGCCGTGCCACGCCGCGTCGCGGGCGTACGCCTGCTCCATCGAGAACGGCACGAACAGGTCACCCAGGTCGTGCAGGCTGAGCACCGGAGCGGTGGGCCGCCCGGCGATCCGTGGCACCTCGGTCAGCGTGGGGGAGAGCCGCTGCCGGACGTTCTCCGGCGCGACCCGCTGAACGGCGGCGTTGACGTTCACCGGCGTGTTCGGGGTGTAGCGGGTGAGCAGGTTGGTGGCGAGCTGCCCCGGTCGCTGGGCGGGGGAGTCGCCACCGTTGGTGGTGCTGATCCCGAAGAGGAAGTCCTTCCAGACCGCGAAGGCCCGGTCCGCGCCCGGACGCGGGCCGCCGGAACGGTTGATGACGATCTCCCGGAACTGCTTGCCGCGCTCGTTGGTGGTGTCCGGCCCGGTCGGGGTGAGCCCGGCGAGGCCGAGCGCCACCTGGATCCGCGGCACCGCGTTGGTCAGGTAGTCCGCCGGCGTGGGGTAGGCGGGCACCCCGGCGAGGGCCTGCGCGACCAGGTTGTAGTCGAGGAAGAAGTCGAGCAGCTGGTGGTCGCCCAGGACGCCGCACATCGGCAGCGCCCCGTCGTAGTAGCCGGGGTACTGCTCCAGCGAGCGGCCGATGATGTAGCCGCCCATCGACACCCCAGTCAGGTACGTCCGGTGTGGCCACCGCACGGTGCCGGCGAAGAGGTCGGCCAGCTCCCGGGTGCTGACCACCCCGGAGCGGATGTCGAAGCCGTTGGTGGAGTACGACGACGCCGCCCAGGCGTACCCCTGGTCCAGCAGGCGTTGGCGCAGGCCGTAGTTGGGGGTCTCCGGGGAGAGCACGGTGGTCTGACCCCGGTAGCCGTGCGCCCACATGACCAGCTCGCCGTTCCACGCCGGTGGGATCTCGATGATGTAGCCGGCGTGCCGGTGCACGCCCTGCCGGACGGTCGACGGGGTGCCCCGCACGTCGAGCGGCGCGAGCGGCGGGTTGCTGATGGTGTAGCCGGGCAGTGGCTGGGAGCCGTCGCCGTCACGGTCGGCGGCGGCGGCGGGCGCCGCGCCGGCGAGCCCGACGGTCAGGGCGAGGGTGGCGCCGGCGGCGAGCAGGCGGCGGACGAGTCGGGTGGATGAGGACAGCATCGATGCTCCCCCGGGGACGGTGCCGCCCCAGTGTGCGGGCGGCCAGGCGGGACGGTGCCTACCGGCCGGTAGCGTCCTGAAGCTAGGCCCCGCCGTCGAACCCTGTCAATGCCCTCCTGACCGAACGGTCAGCCGATACCGACTGACCGCCCGGTCAGGGGGATCGGCTCAGACCAGGCCGTGCGCGAGCATCGCCTCGGCGACCCGGCGGAAGCCGTTGATGTTGGCGCCGGCCACGTAGTCGCCCGGCAGGCCGTACTCCTCGGCGGTGGCCCAGCAGCGGGCGTGGATGTCCCGCATGGTCTCCCGCAACCGCTGCTCCGACTGGGCGAACGTCCACGAGTCCCGGCTGGCGTTCTGCTGCATCTCCAGCGCGCTCACCGCCACGCCGCCGGCGTTGGCCGCCTTGCCCGGGGCGAACCGCGCCCCGGCCCGGCCGAGGATGCGCACCGCCTCCGGGGTGGTCGGCATGTTCGCCCCCTCGACCACCGCCACGCAGCCGCCGGCGACCAGCGCCGCGGCCTCCGCGCCGCCGATCTCGTTCTGCGTCGCGCAGGGCAGGGCCAGGTCGCAGGGCACCTCCCAGACGGTACGGCCGGAGACCGCCACCGCGTGCGGCACGTGCCGCACGTAGTCCTCCAGCCGGACCCGGCGCTGCTCCTTCAGCTCCCGCAGCAGCTCCAGGTCGATGCCCTTCTCGTCCAGCACGTAGCCGTCCGAGTCGGAGCAGGCCACCACCGTCCCGCCGAGCTGGTGCACCTTCTCGATCGCGTACGTCGCCACGTTGCCCGATCCGGAGACGACCACCCGCTTGCCGTCCAGGCTGTCCCCGGTCTGCGCGAGCATCTCCTCGGCGAAGAACACCGCGCCGTACCCGGTCGCCTCGGTGCGTACCTGCGCACCCCCGTACGACAGGCCCTTGCCGGTCAGCACCCCCGACTCGTACCGGTTGGTGATCCGCTTGTACTGCCCGAACAGGTAGCCGATCTCCCGGCTGCCCACCCCGATGTCCCCGGCGGGCACGTCGGTCTGCTCGCCGATATGCCGGTACAGCTCCGTCATGAAGCTCTGACAGAAGCGCATCACCTCGCGGTCCGAGCGGCCCTTCGGATCGAAGTCCGCGCCGCCCTTGCCGCCGCCGATCGGCAGGCCGGTCAGGGCGTTCTTGAAGATCTGCTCGAAGCCGAGGAACTTGACGATCCCCAGGTAGACCGACGGGTGGAAGCGCAGGCCACCCTTGAACGGGCCGAGCGCGCTGTTGAACTCCACCCGGAATCCCCGGTTGACCCGAACCCGGCCGTGGTCGTCCTCCCAGGGCACCCGGAAGATGACCTGCCGCTCCGGCTCGCAGATCCGCTCGATGATCCGCGCCCGCGCGTACTCGGGGTGACGGGCCAGGGCCGGGCCGATGCTCTCCAGCACCTCCCGTACCGCCTGGTGGAACTCCGGTTCGCCCGGGTTCCGGCTGACCACACTGGCGAACACCGACTCGACGGCCTCCGGCATCACACCGCACGTCCCTTCCGGTCCAGTTGGCGGCCTCGTCGCCACCACCGGGCCGGCGTCATCCCGCCGACCGTCCCCGGATACGGATCGTCACCCCTGTCCGGTTCACTGATCGGATGGACGAGTCGATCTGGAACGCCGTACGGGCCTCGCGGAGCTGGCTGGACGCCGCCAACGGCACCGGGCAGGCGGAGTTGACCTGCCGCATCCTCAAGCTCACCGAGGAGGCCGGCGAGGCGGCCGGCGCCTGGATCGGCGTGCTCGGCCAGAACCCGCGCAAGGGGGTCACCCACACCCGCGAGGACGTCGCCGCCGAACTCGCCGACGTGGTCTTCACCGCGCTGGTCGCCATCGAGAGCCTCGGGCTGGACGCCCGGTCGGTGGTCGCCGAGTGCGCGGCCAAGGTCCACGCCCGCACCTCCTGAGCCGCCCGCCCCGCACGGCCCGCGCCGCCTGGCCGCTCGCCGTGTCGGGGATGTCCGGTTCCGGCCGGACCAGGGGCCCGGCTCCGGAGCCCGAAGCAGATCACCGACCCCGAGTACGCCACCATGGCGTTCCTGAAGGGCCTCAAGCAGGTCGACGGCTGGCAGGACATGCCGCTGACCGAGGCCGCCCAGACCGTGCAGGTCTCGGCCTACCCCGACGCCTACGCCCAGTGGGAGCGGCAGGCCGCCGACCTGGTCGCCAAGCACTGGAACGACTGAGCCACCTGAACGACAGTTGATCGCACGCGAACGCTGGCCGGCACCCCGAACCTGAGGTGCCGGCCAGCGGCGTCTCCCGCGCAGGAGGCGATTCCGCCCGAAGCGGTTCGTGGACATTTGTTGTCGCTCTGGCGACAACAAATGTCCACGATCGCCCAAACGCGGCGCGGTGGGTAACGGTGCGACGACCCGGGTCAAGATCAGTACGGTGATCGGCGACGTGGCAAAAGTGCATGTCGGTCATGGGTGTGTGTGGGTGAGGGCCGCGGCACCGACAAGCCGCGCAAGCGGCGGGCCACACCACCGACGAGCCGGAAGCCAAAGCAGTGGCACGCGTCACGACGGCCGGTGGAAGACCCGGAGCGGGTAACCTGTTGAGTCAGGTGTCGGTGTGTCCAGTGTCCCCGGGCCTCACCTAAATTGCCTTCGCGGAATACCGTTCGGCTGGAGCCGCGTCGTGCCACTCGCCGAGAGGCGACCTGCACACCGACACCCCAGCGCCGCCCCCGACCCACCAGGGCCGGGGGCGGCGCTGTTTCGTACGCCCCCGGCCGGCAGAATCACCCGGGTGGACTGGTCCGAGTCGACCGGGGTGGTCGTACTGCCCAGCGGCGCGACCCTGCGCGGTCGCCGTGTCGGCGATCCCGCCTCGCCCGCCGACTTCGCCCTGCTCCTGGCCCCGGGCCCGGCACCGGCCTGGCCGCACCGCCGGATCCGGTGGCCCGACTTCTGGTTGCCGCTCGACCGCGCCGACGCCCTCGACGCGCTTGCCGAGGCCCTGCGCCGGGCGCACGACGGCGCGCGGGTCGAGGTGGCGTGCCGGGGCGGTGTCGGCCGGACCGGGACGGCGCTGGCCGCCCTGGCGATCCTGGACGGCCTCCCGCCAGACCGGGCGGTGCGCTGGGTACGCGAGCGGTACCACCCGCGGGCGGTGGAGACCCCCTGGCAGCGGCGCTGGCTGCGCCGGCTGGGGTGACGTCGGCGCGTGACCCGGCGGGCGGTGCGTCGGCTGTGGTACTGGTTACCTCGGCGGTTCCCGCAGCTCAGGGCGGGTACAACACGGCCACGATGATCAGCCGCGCCGCCGGTCGGCGCGGCACCAGGGCCGGCGGCGGGCGACGGTCGCCGTCCCTGGTCGCTCTCCACGCAAGGCAGGTACCACCATGGCCGCAGCCGACCCCCACTACCGGGGTACGCACCGCCGCCCGCTGCCCACCCCCGGCCACCTCGGACGGGTCGCCCTCTCGCTGGCGGTGCTCAGCGTGCTGGCGACGCTCTTCCTGGACGTCTTCCTGGTGACCGCCGCGCTGTCCATGCTGATGGTCGGCCCGGTGGTGCTGGCCGTGCAGTGGTGGCGGGACCGGGCCGGCGCCGAGGAGCCGGTGACCACCGCCTGAGCCGGTACGGCCGCGGCGCTACCGCGAGACGTACTCGCGCAGGTGGCGGGCGGTGAGGGTGTCGCCCTGCTCCACCAGCTCGGCGGGGGTGCCGGTGAACACGATCCGGCCGCCGTCGTGCCCGGCCGCGGGGCCGAGGTCGATGATCCAGTCGGCGTGCGCCATGACCGCCTGGTGGTGCTCGATGACGATCACCGTGTTGCCGTCGTCGACGAGCCGGTCCAGCAGGGCCAGCAGCTGGTCGACGTCGGCCAGGTGCAGGCCGGTGGTGGGCTCGTCCAGCACGTACGTGCTCGACTTCTCCGCCATGCGGATGGCCAGCTTCAACCGCTGCCGCTCGCCCCCGGAGAGGGTGGTCAGCGGCTGGCCGAGGCTGAGGTAGCCCAGGCCCACGTCGGCCAGCCGGTCCAGCACGGCGCGGGCCTGGCCGCCGGGGAAGAGCTCCCGGGCCTCGATGACCGACATGGCGAGGACGTCGCTGATGTTCTTCCCGCGCAGCGTGTACGTCAGCACCTCGTCGGTGTAGCGGCGCCCCTCGCAGCTCTCGCACACCGAGGCGACGCCGGCCATCATCGCCAGGTCGGTGTAGACCAGCCCGATGCCCTTGCAGGTCGGGCAGGCGCCCTCGGAGTTGGCGCTGAACAGGGCCGCCTTGACCCCGTTGGCCTTGGCGAAGGCGGTGCGGATCGGGTCGAGCAGGCCGGTGTAGGTGGCCGGGTTGCTGCGTCGGGAACCCCGGATGGGGGACTGGTCCACCACGACCACCCCGCCGCGGCGCGGCAGCGAGCCGTGGATCAGGGAGCTCTTGCCCGAGCCGGCGACCCCGGTGACCACGGTGAGCACCCCGAGCGGGATGTCGACGTCGACGTCGCGCAGGTTGTGCAGGTCGGCGCCGCGGATCGGCAGCTGCCCAGTCGGACGGCGTACCGGGTCGCGCAGGGTGACCCGGTGGTCGAGGTGGCGCCCGGTGCGGGTGTCGGCGCGGCGCAGGCCGGCGACGTCGCCGGTGTAGCAGATGCGGCCGCCGGCCGCCCCGGCGCCGGGCCCGAGGTCGACGACGTGGTCGGCGATCGCGATGGTCTCCGGCTTGTGCTCCACGACCAGCACCGTGTTGCCCTTGTCGCGCAGGCGCAGCAGCAGGTCGTTCATCCGGGCGATGTCGTGCGGGTGCAGCCCGACGGTCGGCTCGTCGAAGACGTACGTCACGTCGGAGAGGCTGGAGCCCAGGTGCCGGACCATCTTCACCCGCTGCGCCTCGCCCCCGGAGAGGGTCGCCGACTCCCGGTCGAGGCTGAGGTAGCCGAGGCCGATCTCCACCAGCGAGTCCAGCGTCTCGCGCAGGGTGGCCACCAGCGGAGCCACCGACGGGTCGTCCACGGCGCGGATGAACTCCGCGAGGTCGCTGATCTGCATGGCGGAGCATTCGGCGATGTGGCGCCCGGCGATCCGCGCGGAGAGCGCCGCCGGGTTGAGCCGGGCGCCGCCGCAGTCGGCGCAGGTGGTGAAGGTGACCGCCCGGTCCACGAACGCCCGGATGTGCGGCTGCATCGACTCGCGGTCCTTGGCCAGGTAGATCCGGCGCACCTTCACCGCCAGCCCCTCGTACGTCCAGTTGTTGCTGCCCACCTTGATCTTCGTGGCCGGCTTGTGCAGGAAGTCCTGCCACTGCTGCGGGGTGTAGTCCTGCAACTTGGCGTCGGGGTCGAACAGGCCGGAGCCGACGATGGTCTGCCAGTACCAGGAGTCGACCGCGAAGTTCGGCACCAGGATCGCCCCGTCGTTGAGCGACCGCTCCACGTCGACCATCGCGTGCACGTCGAGGTCGGCGACCCGGCCCAGCCCCTCGCAGGTCGGGCACATCCCCTCGGGGAGGTTGAAGCTGAACGCGCCGGCCGGCCCGACGTGCGGCTGCCCGAGCCGGCTGAACACGATCCGCAGCATCGCGTACGCGTCGGTCGCCGTGCCGACCGTCGAGCGGGAGTTGGCGCCCATCCGCTCCTGGTCGACGACGATCGCCGCGCTCAGGTTGCGCAGCGCGTCCACGTCCGGCCGGCTCAGGCTCGGCATGAAGGTCTGCAAAAAGGCGCTGTACGTCTCGTTGATCAGGCGTTGCGACTCGGCGGCGATGGTGCCGAAGACCAGGGACGACTTCCCGGATCCGGAGACCCCGGTGAAGACGGTGAGTCGGCGCTTGGGGATGTCGACCGAGACCCCGGTGAGGTTGTTCTCCCGGGCACCTCGTACCTCGATGACGTCGTGGCTGTCGGCGGCGTTCCGCGCTGGCTGCTCCATGGATTCGATCGTCTCATTGAAGTTCCTATGTAAGCTTCGACGCCAATTTGCCGAGCAGCACCGCGCGCTGTGGGAGGGGAAGTCTCAAACGACGTGGCAGGCGATAGGGTGACCCGGTGAAGGACGGGCGGTTGCGGGTGGTCGACGTCGCGGCCACCGCCGGGATCTCCACCCAGCAGGTGCGCAACTATCTCGACGAGGGGGTCCTGCCTCCGGTCGAGCGCACCCCGAGCGGCTACCGGGTGTTCACCGTCGCGCACGTGCGCGCGCTCGCCGTGCTGCGCCGGATGGCCGAGGGGCACGGCTGGGCGCGTACCCGGGAGGTGATGCTCGCGGTCCACCGGGGCGACCTGGCGGCGGCGCTGACGGCGCTGGACGCCGGCCACGCCGAACTGGACCGCGAGCGGACCGAGATCCGCCGCGTCCTGGGCGCCTTCGAGACGGTAGTGGTCAGCCCGCCGGCCGTGGTGCCCGCACCCCGGCGCGGCGCCCGGATCGGCGAGGTCGCGGACCTGGTCGGCGTCCGCACCTCCCAGCTCCGGCTGTGGGAGGAGCGGGGGCTGCTGCGGCCGGCGCGCGAACCGGGCACGAGCTACCGGCTCTACGACGCGGCGGAGCTGCGCGCCGCGCAGGTCGTCGCGCTGCTGCGCCGGGGCGGCTACCCCTTCGAGATCGTGACGGCGGTCCTCGACGAGATGCGCACCAGCGGCCGGCCCCAACGGGTGCACGCCGAGCTGGCCCGGCGCGAGCAGGACCTGCACCGGCGTAGCCTGCGACGGCTGCGCGCCTCGGCCACCCTGTACGACTACCTCGCCGAGATCGGGCTCGCCGGCTCCGGGCTGCCCGGGTGAGGCGCGTCGGGCCCGCCGGCCGGCCTCGGTATGGTGCCTGACCATGAGAGCCCGGGTCCTGGCCGCCGCCACCGTCGCCGTACTCCTCAGCACCGCCGTCCCGGCGGACGCCGCGCCGCCGGCGGCTCTGGCTCCCGGCGTGACCGCGCCCGGCCCGAAGCTGCCGACGCCGGCGGTGACCCGCCCGCCCCGCCCGACCCCACCGGAACCGGTGCCCGCGCAGCGCGCGGTGGGCGGGGAGGCGCTGGCCACCCCCGGCCTGGTCGTGCCGCCCGGCACGCCCGCGCCGCCGCCGGTCACCGCGACCTCCTGGCTGGTCGCGGACCTGGACAGCGGCGCCGTGCTCGGCGGCTGCGGGCCCCACGAGTACGCCACCCCGGCGAGCGTGCAGAAGCTGCTGCTCGCCGCCACCATGCTGCCGAAGCTGGACCCGA
>NZ_JAGPYL010000091.1:0-26838 GCF_018070095.1 Micromonospora sp. U56 | reverse complement strand
GGGCGGGCCCGCGGGCCGCGACCCCGCAAGCAGGGGCGGGCGGATCAGCTCGCCGACAAGGTCGGGTAGCCGTACAGGTCCAGCAGCCGCGCCCGGGACGCCTGGAGCCGGTCCACCACCACGCTCATGAACCGGGTGGTGAGCTGCCGGCCGAGCGCATCGTCGGCCGCCATCAACCGGCGTACCCCGTCGGCGGTGAACTCCACCGTGGTGGTGCGCCGAACGGCCACCGCGCCGAACTGCCAGCGGTACGGCGGAAAGAGCCAGGACCAGCCGAGCACCCCGCCCGGTCCGATCGTCTCGATGCCCACGTCTCCCCGTCCGGGAACCGGGAAGTCCAGCGCCACCTCGCCGCCCCGGACCAGCCAGAACCGTTCCGCCGGCTGACCGGCGCGGAACAGCCGGTGACCGGGGTGCCAGACCACCGGGCGGGCGTACCCGGTCAGCCGGGGCAGCCACTCCTGCGGCAGCCCGGCCAGGAAGGGATGTTCACGAAGCATGTCCAGCGGGGTCATGCCTGGTCCTCTCCGCCGCGGGCGGGGCCCGGCGAACCGCCGGGCCCCGGATGTCGGCTCAGCGCTTCCCGCCGTGCTCCACGGTCACCGGGATCTCCTCGGCGGTCGGCTCGGTGTCGCCGATCTTCGCGGTGATCTGGAGGATGCCGTCGGCGTAGCGGGCGGCGATGGTCTCCGGCTTGACGCCCGCCGGCAGCGGGATCAGGCGGGAGAACGTGCCGTAGTGGAACTCGGAGCGGACCTTGTCCGCGTGGCCTTCCCGGCGCACCACGTCCAGCCGCAGGTGCTCACCGGTGCGGGTGATCCGGACGTCCTTCGCCGGGTCGACTCCCGGCAGCTCGGCGCGAACCACGTACCGGTCTCCGTCGAGGTAGTCCTCGACCCGGATCGTCGGCGCCAGCAGCGGGAACCAGGAGAGATTCGTCCAGTCGAACGGCGCGAGCGCGCCGCCCCGGAACTTCGTGACGGTGGACATCGTCGACCTCCTTGTCGCTAGTCCTGACTCCATCCGACTCCTCCGGCGCCCGTGGCGTCAGGGCCGTTGGTCCCGGGCCGGGCGGGCGCAACGCCTCTGCCCCACCCGCGCCCACGGCGGGAGGGTGGAGCGGGACGGCGTGCCCGCGACGCGCCGCGGGGAGGCGGGGAGGTCACCGGTGACGACGACCGGCGAACGAGGCGGGACGCGGGAAGCCATCCACGACGGGATCGCCCCGGTCGGGCTCCGGGCGGCCGAGGCCGCCGATCGGCTCCGCGCCGACGGCCCCAACACGGTCGCGCCGCCGCCGCGCCGGCACCTGGCCGTACGGGTCCTGCGGCAGCTCACCGATCCGCTGGTGGCGCTGCTGCTCGCCGCGGCCGTGGTCACCACCGTGCTCCGCGACTACCCCGACACCGCGGTGATCGTCCTGGTCGTGCTGGTCAACACGGCCATCGGCGTGGTCCAGGAGGTCCGCGCGGACCGGGCGATCGCCGCGCTGGACCAGCTCGCCGCGCCCACCGCCCGGGTGGTCCGGGACGGCCGCGACCTGATGGTGCCGGCCGCCCAGGTCGTCCGCGGCGATCTGGTCCGCGTCGAGGCCGGTGACGTCGTCCCGGCCGACCTGCTGCTGACCGAGGCGAGCCGGCTGCACCTGGACGAGTCCGCGCTGACCGGCGAGGCGGTGCCGGTCGAGCGCGCCGCAGGCGGGGAGGCGCTGGCCGGGACGGTGGTCACCACCGGCCGGGCCGCCGGCAACGTGGTCCGGACGGGACCGGCCAGCGCGCTGGGCCGGATCAGGGCGCTGGTGGCCGGCACCCGGCCCGCCGCCACCCCGTTGCAGCGCCGGCTGGCGGGGCTCGGCCGCCTGCTCGGGCTGGTCGCGGTGGTGCTGTCCGCGCTGGTCTTCGTCGTCGGCGTGGTCGGCGGCCGGCCGCTGGTGGACATGGCGATCACGGCGGTGAGCCTGGTCGTGGCGGCGGTGCCCGAGTCGCTGCCGGCGGTGGTGACCCTGGCGCTGGCGCTGGGCGCCCGCCGGATGGCCGGCGCGCACGCCATCCCGCGCCGGCTGCACGCCGTGGAGACGCTCGGCTCGGTGACCGTGATCGCGTCGGACAAGACCGGCACCCTCACCGAGGGACGGATGGCGGTGCAGCAGGCGGTGACCGCCGACGGGGCGCGCTACGCGGTCACCGGCGCCGGGTACGCCCCGCACGGCAGGGTGCACCGGGGCGGGGCGGCGGTGGCCGTACCGGAGGAGCTGCGCCGGCTGGCGCGGGCCGGGCTGCTGTGCAGCGACGCCGCGCTGTCGCCGCCGGACGACGAGCGGCCCGACTGGGGCGCGGTGGGTGACCCGCTGGAGGCGGCGCTGGTCGCCTTCGCGGGCCGCTGCGGCATGGACCCGGAGGCCACCCGCGCCGCCTGGCCCCGGGTCGCCGAGCACCCGTTCGACCAGGCCACCCGCCGCATGGTCACCGTCCACCGCTCCTGTGACCGGCAGTACCTGGTGGTCTGCAAGGGTGCCCCGGAGAGCGTCCTGGCCGCGCCGCTGGTCGACGCCTCCGACCGGGAGGTCGCCGAGCTGACCGCCACCGCCCACCGGCTGGCCGGCGAGGGGCTGCGGGTGCTCGCCGTCGCGGCCGCCCTGGTGGACGCGGCGCCCGACCCGGCCGCGCCGACCGGGCTGCGCCCGATGGGGCTCGTCGCCGTCGGTGACCCGCTGCGCGCGGGCGCCCCGGAAATCGCCGACAGCTTCGACGCCGCCGGGGTACGGCTGCTGCTGATCACCGGCGACCACCCGGCCACCGCCGCCGCGATCGGCGGTCAGCTCGGCCTCTGGCGCGACGGCGACCCCCTCGTCCGCGGCGACCACGAGGACCCGGCCGCGGCGCACCCGCAGGCGCGGGTGTTCGCCCGGACCCAGCCGGAGCAGAAGCTCGACATCATCGCCGGCCTCCAGTCGCGGGGTCACGTGGTGGCGATGACCGGTGACGGGGTCAACGACGCCCCGGCGCTGCGCCGCGCCGACATCGGGGTGGCGATGGGCGGCGGCACCGAGGTCGCCCGGCAGGCCGCCGACCTGGTGCTGGTCGACGACGACCTGTCCACCGTGGCCGCCGCGATCGGCGAGGGCCGCCGGATCTACGACAACATCCGCCGGTTCCTGCGCTACGCCCTCTCCGGCGGCGTGGCGGAGATCGCCGTGATGCTGCTCGGCCCGCTGTTCGGGCTGGCCGTACCGCTGCTGCCGGCCCAGATCCTCTGGGTCAACCTGCTCACCCACGGCGTGCCGGGGGTGGCCCTCGGCGCGGAACCGGCGGAGCCGGGAACGCTGCGCCGCGCGCCCCGGTCGCCGCAGGAGTCGGTGCTCGGCGGCGGGCTCGGCCGAGACGTCCTGGTCACCGGCGCGCTGATCGCCGCCGTGGTGCTCGGCGCGGGCGTGGTCGCCGCGCACCGGGGCCTGCCCTGGCAGTCGGTGGTGTTCGTGGTGCTGGGGCTGGCCCAGCTCGGGGTGGCGCTGGCGGTCCGGGCGCCCCGCCCGGCGGGCGCCCGCCGGGCCAACCCGGGCCTGCTGGCCGCGGTCGCCGGGGCGGCGCTGCTCCAGGTCGGCGGGGTGCAGCTCGGCCCGCTGCGGGAGCTGCTCGGCACCGACCCGCTCGGGCCGGGTGTCCTGCTGGGCTGCGCGGCGGTCAGCGCGCTGCCCGGGCTGGCGCTGCGGCTGGCCCGCCGCCGGAGCCCCGACGGCGCCGCGACCCTGCCCGCTCCTCGGTCTCCGGTCGGTGCCCCGAGCGGCCCGGGCCGGCACGACGAGCCGGTCGGCTGACCGCCGACGGCGCACGGGCGGCGCAGCGGGCGGTGCTCCGGCGCGGTCGCCGGGGACGGGAGCGGGGACGGGACCAACGGCCCCGGCGGCGGGCCTACCGCCCCTGTCCGTCCGGCCGGCACGGGACGACGCTGAAGACAACCGAAGGAGGACGTGATGACCATCAGATCCGGTGCTCCCGTCGTGGTGGGCGTGGACGGTTCGGGTTCGGCCCTGGAGGCGGTGCGGGTCGCCGCCCGGGAGGCCGCGGCGCGGCACCGCCCGCTGCGCGTGGTGCACGCGTTCATCTGGCCGCTCCTGGGCGCGCCGCTGGGCCCGGTGCCGGCCGCCCCGCCCGACGCGGGCCTGCGTCACGAGGCCGAACGGATCGTCGCCGACGCGGTGACCGAGGCTGCCAAGTTCGCACCCGAGGTCGCCGTCACCGGCGAGGTCGTGGACGGCGCGGCCACCCCGGTGCTGCTCGGCGAGGCCCGGGACGCGGTGCTGCTGGTGCTCGGTCACCGGGGGCTCGGCGGCTTCGCCGAACTGCTGATCGGGTCGGTCGCCGTGCAGGTCTCCGCCCGCGCCGAATGCCCGGTGCTGGTGGTCAAGGGCGAGGCCCGGGCGGACGGCCCGGTGCTGGTCGGCGTCGACGGCTCGGCCCTGTCCACCGAGGCGCTGGGGTTCGCCTTCGAGGAGGCCGCGCTGCGGGACACTGGACTGGTGGCGGTGCACGCCTGGCTCAGCCCGACCCCGGTCGGCCCCGGCGACATGCTGCCGCTGGTGTACGACGTGGACGCGCTCGCCGCCGAGGAGGAGCGGGTCCTGGCCGAGGCGCTGGCCGGCTGGTCGGAGCGGTACCCGCAGGTGCCGGTGCGGCACCGGGTGGCGCACGGCGCGCCGGCCCGGGTGCTGGTGGAGGAATCGGCCGCGGCGCAGGTGACCGTGGTCGGCGCGCACGGCCGCGGCGCGTTCACCGGGGCGCTGCTCGGCTCGGTGAGCCACGCGGTGCTGCACCACTCGCACGGCCCGCTGGCGATCGTCCGGCACCGCCGCGAGGGCCAGAAGTCCTGAGCCCGACGAGGGCGGGAAGTCCGACAGCCGCCGTCCGCGCTGACCGCACCCCGGCCGGCGCGGACGCCGCGTACCGCGCCGGCCGTTCCCGGTTGGCATGGCACGGACGTGTCGCGCCGTGGAAGGCGGGCCCGGGTGGCACGGACGCGTCGTCTCCGGCCGGCTCGCCCGGGATGGCGGCGCGGCGCGTCCCGCCGAATGCCGGCCTGGCCGGGCGGGTACGTCGACAATGACCTGACCGAGCACTGGGGGTGCAGATGAACCGTCCTGTCGTGGTGGGCGTCGACGGATCGCCGTCCAGCCTGGTCGCCGCCGAACACGCGGCCCGCGCCGCCGAGCTGCGGCGCCGGCCGCTGCACCTGGTGCACGGCTACCTGCACCCGCTCGGCTACGGCGTGCCGCTCAACCCGTACGACCTGGGGTTGCCGGCGCCGACCGAGGAGTCGGGGAAGATGCTGGAGCGCACCGCCGCCGAGCTCGCCGGCCGGTGGCCCGGACTGACCGTCGAGGTACGCCAGGTCGCCGGCGGCCCCGGCGCCACTCTGATCGAGGAGTCCCGCCGCGCCGACCTCGTCGTGGTCGGCAGCCGGGGCCTGGGTGGCTTCGCGGGGCTGCTGCTCGGCTCCGTGGGCGCCCAGGTCGCCGCGCACGCGCACTGCCCGGTGCTGGTGATCCGCCCCGAGGAGCAGCCGATCCCAATGGACGGGCCCGTGGTGGCCGGGGTGGACGGCTCGGAGTCCGCCCGGCTGGCCGCCGGGTACGCCGCGGACGAGGCGGCCCGCCGGAACGTGCCGCTGGTGCTGGTGCACGTCGGCCCGCCGGACGGGGACCGTCCGGTGCCGGAGGAGGTCGAGGAGTCGCAGGCCGCGTACCACGCGGAGGCGGTGCGGCTGCTCGCCGGGGCGTCCGCCGCCGTCCGGGCCGACCACCCGGACCTGGTGGTGCGCGAGCATCCGGTCCGGGCGGCCGGCGCGGCGCAGGGACTCATCGAGGCGAGCGGTGCGGCCTCGATGCTGGCGGTCGGCACCCGGGGCCGGGGCGGCTTCACCGGGCTGCTGCTCGGCTCCGTCAGCCAGACGGTCGTGCAGCACGCGCGCTGCCCGGTGCTGGTCGCCCACCCGTACGACCGGGCGGACTGACTCCTCAGCTGTCCCGGCCGAGGAGCTGCGCGAAGTCGGTGGTGAGGGCGAACGGGTCGACCGGGCCGGTCGACGGCGGTCGCCGGTCCACCTGGTCGGCCAGCTCGGCGGCGGCGCGCAGGATCCGGCCGCGCAGCGCGCCGTCGGCGGTGCCGCCCGACCAGTCCTCCGGGGCGGCGAAGACCACGGTAGGGACCACCACCGCCCGCAGGTAGCTGAACATCGGGCGGACGGCGTGCTCCAGGGCGAGCGAGTGTCGCGCGGTGCCGCCGGTCGCGGCGACCAGCACCGGCCGGTCGACCAGCGACCCGGCCTCCACCACGTCGAAGAAGGACTTGAACAGCCCGTTGTACGACGCGTTGAAGATCGGCGTGACCGCCACGACGCCGTCCGCGCCGGCCACCGTGTCCAGGGCCTCGCGCAGCGCCGCCGACGGGAACCCGGTGAGCATGTTGTTCACCACGTCGTGTGCGTGGTCGCGCAGCTCGACGGTGCGCAGCTCGACCTCGTGGCCGCGCCGGACCAGCTCGTCGCGGGCGGCCGCGGCGAGCTGGTCGGCGAGCAGTCGGGTCGAGGAGGGCTGGCTGAGGCCGGCCGAGACCACGGCCAGGGTGCGCCGGGTCATCGGGTCGCCTCCGTACCGGCCAGGCCGGCGGCGTCCCGGGCGGCGAGCAGCGAGGCGTGCGTGGGCGCCTCGGGCACGTGCGCGGGGCGCAGCGCGTCGAACTCCTTGCGCAGCACCGGGACCACCTCCTCGCCGAGGATGTCGAGCTGCTCCAGGACGGTCTTCAGCGGCAGGCCCGCGTGGTCGACGAGGAACAGCTGCCGCTGGTAGTCGCCGACGTACTCGCGGAAGCCCAGCGTGCGGTCGATGACCTGCTGTGGGCTGCCCACGGTCAGCGGGGTCTCCCGGCTGAACTCCTGCAGCGACGGCCCGTGCCCGTAGACCGGGGCGTTGTCGAAGTACGGCCGGAACTCCCGGACCGCGTCCTGCGAGTTCTTCCGGACGAACACCTGCCCGCCGAGGCCGACGATGGCCTGCTCCGGGCTGCCGTGCCCGTAGTGGGCGAAGCGCTGCCGGTAGAGCCCGACCATCCGCTGGGTGTGCTCCTTGGGCCAGAAGATGTGGTTGGCGAAGAAGCCGTCGCCGTAGTAGGCCGCCTGCTCGGCGATCTCCGGGCTGCGGATCGAGCCGTGCCAGACGAACGGCGGCACGCCGTCGAGCGGGCGCGGCGTCGAGGTGAACGACTGCAACGGGGTACGGAAGCGGCCCTGCCAGTCGACCACGTCCTCGCGCCAGAGCCGGCGCAGCAGGTCGTAGTTCTCGATGGCCAGCGGGATGCCGTTGCGGATGTCCTGGCCGAACCACGGGTAGACCGGCCCGGTGTTGCCGCGACCCATCATCAGGTCCACCCGGCCGTCGGCCAGGTGCTGGAGCATGGCGTAGTCCTCGGCGATCTTCACCGGGTCGTTGGTGGTGATCAGCGTGGTCGAGGTGGAGAGCAGCAGCCGCTGCGTGCGCGCCGCGATGTAGCCGAGCATGGTGGTGGGCGACGAGGGCACGAACGGCGGGTTGTGGTGCTCGCCGGTGGCGAAGACGTCGAGGCCGACCTCCTCGGCCTTCAGCGCGATGGCGACCATCGCCTTGATCCGCTCATGCTCGGTCGGTTCCCGACCGTTGGTCGGGTCGACCGTGACGTCACCGACGGTGAAGACTCCGAACTGCATGACCAGCTCCTCGCGTGGGAAGACCGGGGCCGCGGTGGCCACCCGGACGCTGCCCACAACATATTTGACGAATCAACTATTCCGCCACCGAAGTGTCGTGGGGTGGCCCCGGTCACCGTGGGGGCGGCGGGTAGTGCGACGTCAGCGGCGGTGCCCGGCTGAACGATGGTCCGGCGAGCGATATGCCGGTGAGGCATGAATATGCCTGGCAGGCATATCGCTCACCGGGAACCATCTCCCGGCGGCGACCACCCGTGCGGTGGGTACCTCTCACCGTGCGGCTCCGGCGCGGGGTGAGCGGGGCGCGGCGGCCCGGGCACGGGGTAGGCCCGGCCGGACAGCGGCGGGGCCGGATCGGGTTGGCGTGGGAAACGCCCCGGAGGCCGGGTGGAACCCGCCGGGGTGGTGCGGCGGCGTCGTCCGGCGGCCCTTGCGGACGAGCAGGACCACGCCGAGCACGACCAACCCGACGATCAGCAGCAGCAGGACGACGAGGCAGGCCAGCCGGCCCACGACGTAACCCGCCTGGGGCGCATCCATGCCGCCGCTCCCCTGTCCGTCCTGGGTGAGCGCCGAATGCTAGCGATCATGGACACGGCGGCTGCCCGTCGGGCGTCAGCCGCCGGCCACCGAGGGCAGCACCTGCACCTCGGCCCCGTCGGCGACCGGCGCGGCCACTCCCCCGGCGTGCCGGCAGTCCTCCCCGTCGACGTAGACGTTGACGTACCGGCGCAGTTCGCCCCGCTCGTCGCGGATCCGGCGGGCCAGCCGGGGCCAGGAGTCGGCGAGCGCGTCGAGGACGGCCCCCACCGACCCGGCGGCCTCCACGGTGAGCCGGCTCGCGCCCCCGGCCTCGCCGCGCAGCGGACCCGGCACCAGCACGGTGACCATCGTCAGACCTCCGCCGCCCGGACGCAGAGCACGTCCGGCAGGTGGGCGGCGACCAGCGACCAGGAGTCGCCGTCGTCGCGGCTGGCGTAGACCTCGCCGGAGCGGGTGCCGAAGTAGACGTCGCCGGCCCCGCCCGCGCACATCGCGTCGCGCAGCACCGAGGGGTGGAACGGCTCGTCCGGCAGCCCCACCGACAGCGGCTCCCACTTGTCGCCGGCGTCGGTCGAGCGGAACACCCGGCACCGGTGGTCGACCGGGTACCGCTGGGAGTCGGCGACCAGCGGGAACGTGAAGACCGTGCCGGGGCGCGACGGGTGGGCCACGATCGGGAAGCCGAAGTCGCTGGGCAGGCCATCGGCGATCGACGACCAGGTGCGGCCGTCGTCGTCGGAGCGGTAGACGCCGTGGTGGTTCTGCGCGTAGAGCCGCTCCGGGTTGCCCGCGTCCCGGGCGACCTTGTGCACGCACTGGCCGAACTCGGGCCACTCGTCAGGCAGGAAGTAGGCCCGGATGCCGGTGTTGCCCGGCGACCAGCTCCGGCCGGCGTCCTCGGAGCGGTAGACGCCGCCGGTGGACATGGCGACCAGGATCCGGTCGGGGTCGCGCGGGTGCGGCAGCACGGTGTGCACCGCCTGACCGCCGAAGCCGGCGCCCCACTGCTCCCGGTGCGGGTGGTCCCAGAGCGAGCGGACCAGCGTGAAGCTGCGCCCGCCGTCGGTGGAGCGGAACAGCGCCGAGGGCTCGGTGCCCGCCCAGACCACGTCCGGCGCGTCCGCCCCGCCCGGGACGATCTGCCAGACCCGGCCGAGGCTGGCGCCGGTGTCGGCCGGGAAGGCCACCGGCGCCTGCTCCGGCTCGGCCCAGGAGGCACCGAGGTCGTCGCTGGTGGCGACGCTCGGCCCGAAGTGCGAGCTGGTCATCCCGACGAGCAGCCGGGGCGTGCCGGGGCGGGGGTCGACGGCGACGGCGTAGACCCCGGTCATCGGGAAGTGCGGGCCGCTCACCTCCCAGCCGCGCCCGCCCGGGCTGGTGGCGAGGAAGAGCCCCTTGGCGGTGCCGATCGCGAGCAGCGTGGGCATGACCGTCCTCCGATCACTCGTGAGCGCGTGGCGTGATTATGGCCACACCCCCCGACAGGATCGCCCGGCCACGCCGGGAGGCTCAACCCCGCGCGCGCGGGACGTGCCGCCGATAGCTGCTCACCGTCGGATCGCCGGTGATCCAGAACCGCCAGGGCACGTCGTGCGCCCCGGTCACCCCGACCCGGGGGCCGGCGGAGATCGCCGCCTCCGGCACCGGCGCCACCGCCGGCCACAGCCGGACCGGGCCGTCGCCGAGCAGGTCCAGGCCATACGCCGAGCGGTCGATGCCGAGGGTCGCGCAGAGCCGCGCCGGGCCGCGCGCCAGGTCGACGTCCCGGCGTACGGCGGGTCGGCGCGCGCGGGCCGCTTCGAGGCCGTCGACCACCTCGGCGGCGCGCAGCAGCACCGCGGCGGCCTCGCCGTCCGGGCCGGTGACCACGTTCATGCACCAGTGCATGCCGTAGGTGAAGTAGACGTAGGCGTGGCCGGCCGGGCCGAACATCACCGCGTTGCGCGGGGTGCGCCCCCGGTGCGCGTGCGAGGCGGGGTCGCCGGCCGTCCCCGCGTACGCCTCGACCTCGGTGATCCGGACGGTGACGCCACCGGCGGAGAGCCGGCAGCCGAGCAGCCCGCGTGCGGCGGGCACCAGCGGCCCGGCCAGCAGGTCGGCCAGCGGCGCGAGGTCGGTGCGGGTGGAGGTCACGCGACCACGGTACCCAGCCGTGTGTCTCGCCACCTGCCCTTCTGATTAGGGTTGCCTCACCTTAGAGTGACCCCCGTGACGCACCCGCCTGACCTGCTGCCGGCCGTGCGCGCGGTGCCCTTCGCCCGCGACCTGGCCGACCACGGTGACCGCCCCGCCGTGGTCACCGCCGACGGCGTGCTGTCGTACGCCGAGCTCGCCGGCCGGGTTGCCGAGACCGCGCGCCGGCTGGGCCCGCGGCGCCGGCTGGTGCTCGTCACCGGCGCCAACACGGTCGACGCCCTGGTGGGCTACCTGGCCGGCCTGCACGGCGGACACCCGGTCCTGCTGGTGCCCGGCGACGGCCCGGCGACCCGGGCGCTGACCGAGGCGTACGACCCGGACGTGGTGATCGGGCCGGTCGACGGGGTGTGGACGCTGCACGAGCGGCGGGCCGGGTCGGCGCACGAGCTGCACCCTGACCTGGCGCTGCTGCTGAGCACGTCGGGGTCGACCGGCTCGCCGAAGCTGGTCCGGCTGTCGCACGCCAACCTCCAGGCCAACGCCGAGTCGATCGCCGAGTACCTGGGGGTGCGGGAGACCGACCGGGCGGCGACCAGCCTGCCGCTGCACTACTGCTACGGCCTGTCGGTGGTGAACAGCCACCTGGCCCGGGGCGCCGCGCTGGTGCTGACCGACCGCTCGGTCGCCGACGACTGCTTCTGGGAGCTGTTCCGCCAGGCCCGGGCCACCAGTTTCGCCGGGGTGCCGTACACCTTCGACCTGTTGGACCGGGTCGGCTTCGCCGCGATGAACCTGCCGCACCTGCGCTACGTGACCGCCGCCGGCGGCCGGCTGGCGCCGGAGAAGGTGGTCCGCTTCGCCGAGCTGGGCCGGCGCAGCGGCTGGGACCTGTTCGTCATGTACGGGCAGACCGAGGCGACGGCCCGGATGGCGTACCTGCCGCCGGACCTGGCGGCCACCCGACCGGAGGCGATCGGCGTGCCGGTGCCGGGCGGCGAGTTCCGGCTCGCCGCGCTGCCGGAGCAGCCGGACGGCGTCGGCGAGCTGGTGTACGCCGGCCCGAACGTGATGCTCGGCTACGCCGAGCGCCCGGCCGACCTGGCGTCGGGGCGTACCGTGACCGAGCTGCACACCGGCGACCTGGCCCGTCGCGGCCCGGACGGCCTGTACGAGCTGGTGGGCCGGCGCAGCCGGTTCGCCAAGATCCTCGGCCTGCGGGTGGACCCGCAGCGGGTGGAGGCGCTGCTGGCCGCGCACGACGTGGACGCGGCCTGCCTGGGCGCGGACGACGAGCTGCTGGTGGCGGTGGCCGGCGAAATGGACCCGGCGCGGGTCCGCCGACTGGTCGCGGGCGAGCTGGCCCTGCCACCCCGGGCGGTGCGGGTGCTGGCGCTGCCGCGGCTGCCCCGGCTGGCCACCGGCAAGGTGGACTACCCGGCGCTGCGCGAGTTGGCGGCCGGGCCGGTCGCCCCGCCCGCGCCGTCGGCCCCCGCCCCCGACGACGACCTGTGCCGGCTCTTCGCCGAGGTGCTGGACCGCACCGACGTGACCCCGGAACACAGCTTCGTCGACCTGGGCGGCGACTCGCTGTCGTACGTCGAGATGTCGGTCCGCCTGGAGGGGGTGCTCGGGCAGCTGCCGCCGAACTGGCACACCCTGCCGATCGGGGCGCTGCCCGCGCCGCGCGGCGGTCGGCCGCGCCGCCGGCGGGCGCTGGAGACCAGCGTGGCGCTGCGGGCGGTGGCGATCGTGCTGGTCGTCGGCTCGCACATCCCGATGTTCACCCTCACCGGCGGGGCGCACCTCCTGCTCGGGGTGGCCGGCTTCAACTTCGCCCGGTTCCTGCTCACCGACGCCGGACGGGCCGACCGGCTGCGGCAGGTCCGCTCCGCCCTGACCCGGATCGTGCTGCCCACCACCGCCTGGATCGCGGCGATGCTGGTCCTCACCGACCAGTACCGGTGGAGCAACCTGCTGCTGCTCAACAGCCTCGTCGGCCCGGACGACGGGCGCACCGAGTGGCACTTCTGGTTCGTCGAGGCGCTCGTCTACATCCTGGTCGCGGTGGCCGTGCTGCTGGCGGTGCCGGCGATGGACCGGCTGGAACGCCGCCACCCGTTCGGCCTGCCGCTGGCCCTCGCCGGGCTCGGGCTGCTCAGCCGCTACGACGTGTTGGGCCTGGACGCCCGGTACGACCTGCCGACGGCGATCGTGGCGTTCTGGCTGTTCGCACTCGGGTGGGCGGCGGCCCGCGCCGACGGGGTACGGCAGCGGCTGCTGGTCACCGCCGCGGCGGCGGCCACCGTGCCGGGCTTCTTCGGCCAGCCGCAGCGGGAGGCGTTGATCGTGGCCGGGTTCGCGCTGCTGGTCTGGCTGCCGACGGTGCCGAGCCTGGGTCCGCTGAACCGGCTGGCCGGCGTGCTGGCCGGCAGCTCCCTGTACATCTACCTCACCCACTGGCAGGTTTACCCGCACCTGCGCGACCAGCCGCTGCTGGCCCTGGTGGCGTCGCTGGCGCTGGGCGTCGGGTACGCGGCCCTGGTGCAGCGGGCCGGACCGGTCGTCAACGGTCTGTTGAAAAGATTCCGTTGACACGACGGGCTCGGTGCGGTCTGCTGGAGGCGTGACCGACGACGCTTTCACCGCCCCCGACGCGGCGCGCGCCCGCGCCCACCGCACCTGTGCCGCGCTGGAACGGATCACCGCGCGGCACGCCGGCACCGAGGCCCGTCGCGGGCGTCACACCAACCCGTACCTGGCCGATCCGTACGAGGCGGTCGCGCTGGTGACCGCCCTCGCCGCCGGTGGGGCGGAGCGGGAGCCCGGCGAAGAGCCGGTCGACGAGGCCGACCTGACGGCGGCATTGACCCTCCTGCCCCACCTGCGCGCCGAGCTCGACACCCTGGAGGCCGGGCTGCTGACCCTCGCCCGGGGGCGCGGCATGACCTGGCAGGCGATCGCCTTCGGGCTGGGGTTGGGCAGCGCGCAGGCCGCCAAGCAGCGCTTCGAGCGGGTGTCCGCCCGCACCGCCGGCACCGACTGAGCGGCGATCGCGCTCCTGCCGGCCACCCGAAACGTCGAGGCGCCGGCTCCCGACCGCCCGATCAGCGCCGCGGGGCCGGCTTCCCGACCGCCCGGTCGGCGCGGAGGGGGCCCCGGGGCTGGACGGGTCGGAGAGACTGTGCCGGTGACCGCTGCCACCGGGAGGACGCGATGACGCGCGACGAGATGCTGGCGTACTGCCTCGGGAAGCCGGGCGCCCGGCTGGACCAGCCCTGGGAGGGCGACGAGGTGGTGAAGGTGGGAAGCCGGATCTTCGCCTTCCTCGGCTCGCCGGACGGCGAGGCGCGGGTCGGCGTGAAGTGCGGCCCGAACCGGGAGGTCGCCGACGAGTGGATCCACCGGTTCCCGGGCGACGCGAAGGCGTCGGCGTACATCGGGCGGTCGGGGTGGAACTCGCTGCGCCTCGACGGCGCGATTCCGGACGACGAGCTGGTCGAGGCCGTCGACGGCTCGTACGACGCGGTGGTGGCGACGCTGCCTAAAGGGGTGGGGCCGACGGTGTGAGGGTGGGCGCGGCGCCGCGCCGCGCCGACCCGTCGACCTCAGCGGGGTACGACCCGCTCCCTGGCCCACTCCCGCCAGCCGGCCAACTTGTCGGCGGCGGCGGCGAGCTGGTCGGCCACCGGGCCGGGGCCGGTCGAGCCGGGCGTGGTCCGGGCGGCCAGCGCGGAGCGGACCGAGAGCACGTCGCGCACGCTCGGGTCCAGGTGCTCGCTGACCGTGGCGAGGTCGTCGTCGGAGACCTCGTCCAGGGCGCAGTCCCGGGCCACGCAGAGCGCGACGAGCTTGCCGGTGATCTCGTGCGCGTCGCGGAACGGCACGCCCTTGCGGACCAGCCAGTCGGCCACCTCGGTGGCCAGCGAGAAGCCCACCGGCGCGGCGGCGACCAGCCGGTCGACGCGTACCGTCATCGTGGAGATCATCCCCGCCAGGGCCGGCAGCAGCAGTTCCAGGGTGTCGACCGCGTCGAAGGCCGGCTCCTTGTCCTCCTGCATGTCCCGGTCGTAGGTCATCGGCAGGCCCTTGAGCATGGTGAGCACGCTCATCAGCCCGCCGACGAGGCGGCCGGACTTCCCCCGGGCCAGCTCGGCGACGTCCGCGTTCTTCTTCTGCGGCATGATCGACGAGCCGGTGGCGAAGGCGTCGTCGAGCTCCACCCAGCCGAACTCGTGCGAGGTCCAGAGCACCACCTCCTCGCCGAGGCGGGACAGGTGCACCCCGACCAGCGCGGTGACGAAGAGGAACTCGGCGACGAAGTCCCGGTCGGCGACGGCGTCCATCGAGTTGGCGAAGGACGTGCGGAAGCCCAGCTCCTTGGAGACGGCCACCGGGTCCAGCGGCAGGCCGGAGCCGGCCAGCGCGCCCGCCCCGAGCGGGCTGATCGCGGCTCGGTGGTCCCAGTCGCGCAGCCGCTCCAGGTCGCGCAGCAGCGGCTGCACGTGGGCGAGCAGCCAGTGCCCGAAGGTGACCGGCTGGGCGTGCTGGAGGTGGGTCATCCCGGGCGCGGCGGTGTCCACGTGCCGCTCGGCCTGCTCGACCAGCGCCTCGGCCAGCTCGACCAGCCGGCCGGCCACGCCCCGGGCGTGGTCGCGCAGGTAGAGCCGCAGGTCGGTGGCGACCTGGTCGTTGCGGGACCGCCCGGCGCGCAGCTTGCCGCCGAGGCTGCCGAGCCGCTCCAGCAGGCCGCGCTCCAGGGCGGTGTGCACGTCCTCGTCGTCGACGGTCGGGCGGAACTGCCCGGAGGCGCAGGCCGCCTCCAGGTCGTCCAGCGCGGCCAGGATGCGACCCAGCTCCTCCGGGTCGAGCAGGCCCGCGCCGGCCAGCACCCGGGCGTGCGCCCGGGAGCCCGCGATGTCGTACGGGGCGAGGCGCCAGTCGAACTGGACACTCACCGACAGCCGCGCGAGGGCTTCGGCGGGGCCGCCGGCGAACCGGCCACCCCACAGGCTCGTCCGGTTGGTGGCGGCGCTGTTCTCGGTCAGGCTCTTGTCGTCCACCAGGCCCATTGTGGCAGTGCTCACCTTTCGCTCCCGACTGCGGGACTCACTCGCTGCGCTCGTTCATTCCTCGCGCTCGCACCCACGGTTCCTAGCCGCCCAGCCGGGCGTCGCGTGCGGCGGCCATCTTGCTCGGCAGGCCCCACAGCTGCACGAAACCCTTCGCCAGGGACTGGTCGAAGGTGTCGCCCGTGTCGTAGGTGGCCATGCCGAAGTCGTAGAGGCTGGCCTCGGAGCGCCGGCCGGTGACGGTGGCCCGGCCGCCGTGCAGGGTGAGCCGCACCTCGCCGGAGACGTGCCGCTGGGCATCGTCGATGAAGGCGTCCAGGCTGCCCTTGAGCGGCGAGAACCAGAGGCCGTCGTAGACCAGCTCGCCCCAGCGCTGGTCGACGCCGCGCTTGAACCGGGCCAGGTCGCGCTCGACGGTGACCGCCTCCAGCTCCTGGTGGGCGGTGATCAGCGCGATCGCGCCGGGGGCCTCGTACACCTCGCGGCTCTTGATGCCGACGAGGCGGTCCTCGACCATGTCGAGCCGGCCGACGCCCTGGGCGCCGGCGCGCCGGTTCAGCTCCAGGATCGCCTGGTACGGGGTGACGGTCTCGCCGTCGATGGCGACCGGGTTGCCGGCGTCGAAGGTGATCACGACCTCGTCGGCGTCGCGCGGCTCGGCCGGGTCGGCGGTGTAGGAGTACAGGTCCTCGATGGGACCGTTCCAGATGTCCTCCAGGAAGCCGGTCTCCACCGCGCGACCCCAGAGGTTCTGGTCGATGGAGTACGGCGACTTGGCCGACACGTCGATCGGCAGGCCCTTCTCCTCGGCGAAGGCGATGGCCTTGTCCCGGGTCCAGGCGAAGTCCCGGGCCGGGGCGATGATCTTCAGGTCGGGGGCGAGTGCGCTCAGCCCGACCTCGAAGCGGACCTGGTCGTTGCCCTTGCCGGTGCAGCCGTGCGAGACGATCGTGCCACCGTGCTTGCGGGCCGCGGCCACCAGGTGCTTGACGATCAGCGGCCGGGACAGCGCGGAGACCAGCGGGTATCGGTCCATGTAGAGGGCGTTGGCGCGCATCGCCGGCAGGCAGTAGTCGGCGGCGAACTCGTCGCGCGCGTCGACCACCTCGGACTCGACGGCGCCGCAGTCCAGCGCGCGCTGCCGGATGGCGTCGAGGTCCTCGCCGCCCTGTCCGACGTCGACGGCCACCGCGACGATCTCGGCGCCGGTCTGCTCGGCGAGGTACGGAATGGCCACGGAGGTGTCGAGACCTCCGGAGTAGGCAAGGACGACCCGCTCGGTCATGGTGTGGTGCTCCCTTCAACATTTTCTTCCCGGCGGGCCCACCCGGCGAGCTTGTCGCCGAGCGCGGCCCCGCCGACGGCCTCGCGGGCCACGACGAGGATGGTGTCGTCGCCGGCGATGGTGCCGACGATCTCGGGCAGGCCCGCTCGGTCCAACGCGCTGGCCAGGTAGTGGGCTGCGCCCGGCGGGGTGCGCAGTACGGCGATGTTGCCGCTGGCGTCGACCCCGTTGAGCAGCTCGCGCAGCAGCCGGACCAGCCGGGCCGGGGCTGCCTCGGCGTCCCGCAACGGCCGCTGGCCGTCCTCGGGGATCAGGTAGACGCCCCGCCCGTCGCCGCCGCGGGCGGTGACCGCGCCCAGCTCCTTGAGGTCGCGGGAGAGGGTGGCCTGGGTGACCTGGATGCCGTCGGTGGCGAGCAGGTCGGCCAGCTCGGTCTGCGAGTGGATCGCCTTGTCGCGGATCAGCTCGACGATGCGGCCGTGCCGGGCGGCGCGGGTCAGCGGGGCGGTCATGTGGAGGCCTCCAGGAGATACGTCAGCAGCGCCTTCTGGGCGTGCAGGCGATTCTCCGCCTGGTCGAAGACCGCGCTGCGCGGCCCGTCCAGCACCTCGTCGGTGATCTCCTCGCCCCGGTGCGCGGGCAGGCAGTGCAGCACGATCACGTCGGCCGCGGCGTGGGCCAGCAACGCGTCGTTGACCTGGTACGGCAGGAACGGGGTGATCCGGTCCAGCCCGTCGTCCTCCTGGCCCATCGAGGTCCAGGTGTCGGTGGCGACCACGTCGGCCCCGCGGACCGCCTCGACCGGATCGACGAGCGCCCGGACCGATCCGCCGGTGCCGAGGGCGATCTTCTCGGCGCGGGCCACCACGTCGGGGTCGGGCTGGAAATCGTCCGGGCCGGCGACCCGCACGTGCATCCCGGCGGTCGCGCCGGCGAGCAGGTAGGAGTGCGACAGGTTGTTGGCGGCGTCGCCGACGTACGCCAGGGTCCGCCCCCGGGTGCCGCCGCAGTGCTCGCGGACGGTGAGCAGGTCGGCCAGCAGCTGGCAGGGGTGGTAGCCGTCGGTGAGGGCGTTGACCACCGGCACGGTGGCGTGCGAGGCGACCTCGGCGATCCGGTCGTCGCCGTGGGTACGCAGCACGATCGCGGCGACGTAGCGGGACAGCACCCGCCCGGCGTCGGCGAGGGACTCGCCCCGCCCGAAGTGGGTGACCTGGGTGTCCACGACCAGGGGGTGGCCGCCCAGCTCGGCGATGCCGGCGTCGAAGGAGATCCGGGTGCGCAGGCTCTGCTTGTCGAAGAGCACCGCCACCGACCGTGGCCCGGCCAGCGGCGTGTACGCGTACCGGTCGGCCTTCATCCGGGCGGCCAGGTCGAGCACGGTGGACTGCTCGGCGGGGGTCAGGTCGTCGTCGCGCAGGAAGTGCCGGATCATGCGTTGACCTCCGTGGCGCTGGTCGTGGTCGGGGCGGCGGCCGGCGCGAGGCCGGCGGGCGCCGCCGTGTCGGCCGGCACCGCCATGTCGGCCGCCGTGTCGGCGGGCGCCGCCGCGTCGAGGGCGGCGGGGAGGGCGGCCAGGAAGGCGTCGACCTGGTCGGCGGTGAGGATCAGCGGCGGGGCGAGCCGGACCACGTCCGGCTGCACCGGGTTGACCAGGAAGCCCGCCTCGCGCAGCGCGGCGGTGACCGGGCCGGAGGCCGGGGCGGTGAGCACGATCCCGAGCAGCAGGCCGGCGCCCCGGACCTCGGCGACCAGCGGGTGGCCGAGCGCCTCGACGCCCCGGCGCAGCCGTTCACCGGTCCGCTTGACGTGGTCGAGCAGCCCCTCGCTGGCGATGGTGGCGACCACCGCCAGGGCGGCCGCGCAGCTGACCGGGTTGCCGCCGAAGGTGGTGCCGTGCGAGCCGGGTGCGAGCAGCTCACCGGCCCGGCCGAAGGCGAGGCAGGCCCCGATGGGCAGCCCGCCGCCGAGCCCCTTGGCCAGGGTCACCACGTCCGGCTCGATCCCGTCGGCCTGGTGGGCGAACCAGTGCCCGGTGCGGCCGATCCCGGTCTGCACCTCGTCCAGGACCAGCAGGGCGCCGTGCCGGGCGGTGATCCGCCGCGCGTCGGCCAGGTAGCCGGCGGGCGGCACGACGACGCCGTTCTCACCCTGGATCGGCTCCAGGATCACCATGGCGGTCGCGTCGCTGACGGCCGCGTCGAGGGCGGCGGTGTCGCCGTACGCCACGTGGGTGACGTCGCCGGGCAGCGGGCGGAACGGGTCGGCCTTGGCGGGCTGGCCGGTGAGCGCGAGCGCCCCCATGGTCCGACCGTGGAAGCCGCCCCGGGCCGCCACCACCTGGCTGCGGCCGGTGAGGCGGGAGAGCTTGAACGCCGCCTCGTTGGCCTCCGCGCCGGAGTTGGCGAAGAACACCCGGCCCGGCCGGCCGGCGAGGGCCAGCAGCAGCTCCGCCAGGGCCACCGGCGGCTCGGCGACGAACAGGTTGGAGACGTGGCCCAGGGTGGCGACCTGCCGGGAGACGGCGGCCACCACGGCCGGGTGGGCGTGGCCGAGGGCGTTGACCGCGATGCCGCCGAGCAGGTCGACGTACTCCCGGCCGGCCTCGTCGACCACGACGGCGCCGGAGCCGGAGACCAGCGCCAGCGGCGGCGTGCCGTAGTTGTCCATCAGGGCCTGGCCCCAGCGTTCGACCAGCGTGCTCATGCGGGAACCGTGCCTTCCTCGTTCGCGACTGCGGGGCTCGCAAGCTCACTCCTCGCGCTCACCGAGCCTTCGTTGTTCGCGACTGCGGGGCTCGCAAGCTCACTCCTCGCGCTCACGACCATCGTGCCGAATCCTTCCGAGGTGAAGACCTCCAGCAGCGTGGAGTGGGCGACCCGGCCGTCGACGACGTGCGCGGCGGGCACGCCCCCGCGCACCGCCCGCAGGCAGGCCTCCATCTTCGGGACCATCCCCGACTCCAGGGACGGCAGCAGCTTGGCCAGCTCGTCGTCGGTGATCTCGCTGACCAGGCTGGTGGTGTCCGGCCAGTCGGCGTACAGGCCGGCCACGTCGGTGAGCACGACCAGCTTGCGGGCGTCGAGGGCGACGGCGAGCGCGGCGGCGGCGGTGTCGGCGTTCAGGTTGTGCAGCACCCCGTCGGCGTCCGGCGCGACGGTCGAGATGACCGGGATCCGGCCGGCCGCGATCAGGTCGGTCACCGCCGAGACGTCGACCGACTCCACGTCGCCGACCTGCCCGACGTCCACCGGCTGCCCGTCGACGTACGCGGGCCGGCGGACGGCGGTGAACAGCCCGGCGTCCTCGCCGGAGAGGCCGACGGCGAACGGGCCGTGCGCGTTGATCAGCCCGACCAGTTCCCGGCCGACCTGCCCGACCAGCACCATCCGGACGACGTCCATCGCCTCGGGGGTGGTGACCCGCAGGCCGCCCCGGAACTCGCTGGCGATGCCGAGCCGCCCGAGCATGGCGGAGATCTGCGGGCCGCCGCCGTGCACGACGACCGGCTTGAGGCCGGCGTACCGGAGGAAGACCATGTCGGCGGCGAAGGCGCGCTGCAGCGCGGGTTCGACCATGGCGTTGCCGCCGTACTTGACCACGACGGTCGCCCCGGAGAAGCGGGCCAGCCAGGGCAGCGCCTCGATCAGCGTCTCGGCCTTGACCTGGGCCCGGGTGAGGTCCGCGGAGAGGCTCATGACGAGTACGCCGAGTTCTCGTGCACGTACGCGTGCGACAGGTCGTTGGTCCAGATCGTCGCGGCCGAGGACCCGGCGTGCAGGTCGATCCGGATGCTGACGTCCCGGCCGGACAGGTCGACCTTGGCGCGGTCCTCGGCGGCGGCGCCGGAGCGGCACACCCAGATCCCGTTGACCGCGACGTCGACACCGTCCGGCTCGAAGGCGGCGGCGGTGGTGCCCACGGCGGCGAGGATCCGCCCCCAGTTCGGGTCGTTGCCGAACAGCGCGGTCTTGACCAGGTTGTTCCGGGCCACCGACCGGCCCACCTCGACCGCGTCGGCCTCGGTGGCGGCACCGACCACGTCGATCGCGATCTGCTTGGTCGCGCCCTCGGCGTCGGCGATGAGCTGCTGGGCCAGGTCGTGGCAGGCGGCGGTGACCGCGGCGGTCAGCTCGGCGGCGGTGGGCTCGACGCCGGAGGCGCCGCTGGAGAGCAGCAGCACGGTGTCGTTGGTCGACATGCAACCGTCGGAGTCGATCCGGTCGAAGGTGACCCGGGTGGCGGCGCGCAGCGCGGCGTCGAGCGCCTCCGGCCCGGCGACCGCGTCGGTGGTGAGCACGCAGAGCATGGTCGCCATGGCCGGGGCGAGCATCCCGGCGCCCTTGGCCATGCCGCCGACGGTCCAGCCGCTGCCCCGGGCGACGGTGGTCTTGGGGCAGGTGTCGGTGGTCATGATCGCCTCGGCGGCCGCCGTGCCGCCGTCGCGGCCGAGCCCCCGGATGGCGCTGCGCACGCCGGGCAGCAGCTTCTGCATCGGCAGCCGCTCGCCGATCAGGCCGGTGGAGCAGATCGCGACCTCGCCGGCGCCGAGCATCAGCCGGGGGCTGACCGAGGTCAGCGCGGCGGCGGTGTGCTCGGCGGTGGCGTGGGTGTCCTGGAAGCCGGCCGGACCGGTGCAGGCGTTGGCGCCGCCGGAGTTGAGCACCACGGCGCGGACCACGCCGCCCCGGACGACCTGCTGGGTCCAGAGCACCGGCGCGGCCTTGACCCGGTTGGCGGTGAAGACGCCGGCGATCCCGGCGTCGGGGCCGTCGTTGACGACGAGGGCGAGGTCGGCGGCGCCGCTGGTCTTGAGCCCGGCGGCGACCCCGGCCGCCCGGAATCCCCGGGGGGTGGTGACGGTCATGGCGCGACTCCGAAGACGGGAAGGCCGGTGGTCTCGGGCAGGCCGAGCATGAGGTTGGCGCACTGCACGGCCTGGCCGGCGGCGCCCTTGCCGAGGTTGTCGATCGCGCTGACCACGATCACCCGGCCGGAGTCGACGTCGACGCCCGCCTGGAGGTGGCAGGAGTTCGAGCCGGCCGTGGCGGCGGTGTGCGGCCACGCGCCCTCGGGCAGGACGTGCACGAACGGCGCGTCCGCGTACGCCCGGGCCAGCACGTCGCGCGGGTCGGCGTCGCCGGTCGGCACCGCGGTGACGGTGGCGAGGATGCCGCGCGGCATGGGCGCGAGCACCGGGGTGAAGGAAAGGCTGGTCGCGCCGGTGGCCTGCTTGATCTCCGGCACGTGCTGGTGGGCGCCGACCTTGTAGGGCGACAGGTCACCCATCACCTCGCTGCCGAGCAGGTGGGCCTTGGCGGCCCGGCCGGCGCCGGAGGTGCCGGAGGCGGCGACCACCACCACGTCGGCGGGGAAGACCGCGCCGGCGGCGATCAGCGGGGCCAGGGCGAGGGTGGTGGCCACGGCGTAGCAGCCGGTGCTGGCCACCCGGGTCGCGGCGGCGATCGCCGCCCGCTGGCCGGGCAGCTCGGGCAGGCCGTAGGTCCAGGCGCCGGCGTGCGTGCCGCCGTAGTAGCGGGCCCAGGCGTCGGCGTCGTGCAGCCGGTGATCCGCGCCGAGATCGACCACCTTGACCGTCGCCGGCAGGGCGGCGGCGAGGGCCGCCGACTCGCCGTGCGGCAGGGCCAGGAAGACCAGGTCCGCGTCGACCAGCGCCGCCGGGTCGGTCGCCGTGAGCGTCAGGTCGAGGCCGGCGAGCTGCGGGTGTACGGCGCTCACGGGCTGGCCGGCCTGGCGGTGGGCGGTGGCGGCGACGAGGTCGAGCTCGGGGTGCCCGGCGACCAGGCGCAGCAGCTCACCCCCGGCGTATCCGCTCGCACCGGCGACCGCGACTCGGATGCCCATACTCACCTCCGCATGACTATGCAGAGAAGGCTAACGGCCCGAACCCCCTCCCTGCAAGTTCATACGTCCCACTGCATGGACATGTGATCGTGACTCCGGTCACCGGGCAGCAAAACGCCCGGCCCGGGTCGCGGGACGCGAACCGGGCCGGGCGGGACGACAACGGGCGAAACTACAGGCGGCCCTCCTCGACCGCCCGGGTCACCCACGGCACGACCTCGTCGAGCATCTCGTCCAGCGAGGTGGTGGCGGTGAAGTCCAGGACCTCGCGGGCCTTGGCCACGTCCGGCACCCGCTTCTGCACGTCGTACTGGTAGGGCTCGTCGGAGACGTAACGGAACGGCACGTCCGGGCCCTTGATCTTGCGCCAGATCAGCTCGGCCAGCTCCAGCACGCTGGTCGACTCGGCGGTGGAGAGGTTGAAGTCCTCGTTGCGGGCCGCCGGGTGCTCCACCGCGGTGGCGATGCCCCGGGCCAGGTCCCCGCCGTAGGTGTAGTGCCGCACCTGGTGGCCCTCGCCGAGGATGTGCAGCGGATCCTGCCCCTTGACGATCTTCTGCACCAGGTCCGGCACGACGTGCGACATGGCGAGCTTGACGTTGCCGGAGAGCACCTCGGCCTGGCCCAGCGCCCGCCCCTCCCCCACGCCGACGCAGTTGAACGGCCGGACGATGGTGTACGGCAGCTGGTACTGCTCCCAGGCGGCCCGGGCGTAGTACTCCACGGCCAGCTTCTGGAAGCCGTACGAGGACAGCGGCGGCGGGATGCGCCGCTCGTCGCCCTCCTTGCTGGGCCAGTGCTCGGTGGACTCGTAGACCATCGAGGAGGAGAGGTAGGTGACCTTCGCCAGGCTGCCGTCGCGGTGGGCGCGGATGGCCGCGTCGCAGGTGGCTGCCATGATCCGCTCGTTGGTGGCGAGCAGGTCGTAGGCGTAGGCGTGGAAGTAGGAGATGCCGCCGATCATCGCCGCCCCGGCGACCAGGTGGTCGCAGCCGTCCAGCAGCTCGGTGAGCAGGTCGACGTCGCGGGCGTCGCCCTCCACGAACCGGAACCGGGGATGGGTGTCGTAGCTGTGGGTGACCGGGCCGTACTTGGAGAAGTTGTCGATGCCGACCACCTCGTGGCCCCGGCCCAGCAACTCCTCGACGAGGTAACCGCCGATGAAGCCGGCCGAACCAGTTACCAGGACCTTCGCCACGTGCGCTCCTATGCGGTCTTCTCGTACTCGGTGCTGTCCCGCTCGCCGCGCGGGGCGGGCACGGCCGGGGTCGTGCCGGCGGTCAGCTTCTCCCGGCTCAGCCGTCGACCGTAGGCGAAGAAGTACCACCGCAGGTAACCGGGGAGGAACCGACCCAGGTCGAAGTGGGACTCCCCCAGCGGCCGGTCCAGCCAGATGGTGGGGATCTCGGCGACCGGCAGCCGCAGCCGGGTGGCCTTCGCGGTCAGTTCCAGCCCGATCTCGAAGCCGGTGCGCGACTCGATGCCGACCTCCCGGACGAACGCCGTGTCGTACGCCTTGAAGCTGTTGGTGGCGTCCCGGGTGCCCACCCGGGCCAGCGTGTAGAGGCTGCGCCCCGCCCAGCGGGACATCATCCGCTTCAGCCGGGGCCCGCCGACCTGCTGCCCGCCGGGCATGTAACGGGAGGCGGCGGCGACCACCACGCCCCGGTCCACCAGCCGGGCCAGCTCGTCGATCTGGCGCGGATCGTCACAGCCGTCGGCCATGGTGACCACGACGACCGGGGCGAGCGCGGCGTCGATGCCGAACCGGATGGCGTTGGCCGGCCCGCGCCCGTACGTGTTGAGCACCGCGCGCACCCGCGGGTCGGTGCGGGCGATCTGCTCGACGTACGGGACGGTGGTGTCCTCCGGCATGTCGTGCACGATCAGCACCTCGGCCGGGAGCAGCATCTCGCGCAGCATCCGTTCGAGGCAGCGCAGGATGGCCTCGCCCTCGTTGTAGACCGGCACGATCACCGACACCCGGGGCCTCACACCCGCACCCCCGTCCCGGTCAGACCCCACATGTCGATCACCGGCTTGTCGGTGTCCAGCCGGGCGTACTGCTCGTGCGGGGCGGCGATGACCAGCAGATCGGCCCGGCGCAGCACCTCGTCCAGGTCGACCAGGCGCCCGTCGGCGACGTACGGGTCGGTGCAGATGGTCTCCCGGGTCTTCAGCGCCAGGATCTTGCGCAGCTTGTACGCCAGGCTCTCCCGCGGGTCGTCCGAGCCGCCCTTGAAGGCCATCCCGAGGATGCCCACGGTCAGCTCGGACAGGTCGAACCGGTCCTCCAGCCGGGACACCAGGTAGAGCGGCAGCCCCTCGTTGATCAGCATCGCGGAGTGGCCCAGCACGAAGTTGTTCCGGTTGAACGCGGCCAGCTGCATGGTGTCCTTGAACAGGCACGGCCCGGCGGCGAAGCCGGGCATCGGCAGGTCCGCCGCGCGCGGGTAGTCGTGGGCGACCGCGTGCCGGATCCGGGCGAAGTCCAGCCCGAAGTCGTTGGCCATCATCCAGAACTGGTTGGCGGTGGCGAACTTGATGTACCGCCAGGTGTTGGTGAACAGCTTCGCCAGCTCCGCCTCCTCCGGCTCGAGCGGGACGATCTGCTCGGTGAGGTGGCGGAACAGCTTCTCCGCCCGGGCCAGGGCGGCGGGGGTGCGGGCCGCGACGATCTGCGGCAGCGTGAACAGCTCGGTCATCGCCCGGCCCTCGGCGATCCGCTCCGGGCAGAACGCCACGTCGGCCTTGACGCCCTTGCCGGCGAGCAGCTTCTCGGTCAGCGCCGTCACGCCGGGGTAGACGGTGCTGCGCAGCACCACCAACTGCCCGTCGCGCAGGTGCTCGGCGCAGCGCTCCAGCGCGCGGGGCACCGCGCCCAGGTCCGGGTTGAGGTGCTCGTCGACGGGCGTGCCGACGACCACCACCAGGTGCTCGGAGGTGCCCACGGCGACCGGGTCGGTGGTGGCCCGCAGCCGGCCGGCGGAGACCGCCTCGGCCAGCACGTCGGCCGCGCCCGGCTCGGCGAAGGGCAGGGTGCCCGCGTTCACCGTGGCGACCGCGTCGGCGTTGATGTCGTACAGCACGACGGAGAGGCCGCGGGCGGCGAACGCGATGCCCAGCGGCAAGCCGACCCGGCCGCAACCCCCGACGATGCAGACGTCGACGGAGAGCGGCGCGGGGCCCGGATCCTCGGACATGGGGTCAGCTCCCGGTGGGGGTGGTGGGGGGTTATCGAGGTGGTGAGTCGGAATCCAAGCAGGTTAACCGCTTCCAGGTGACCGGTGGGTAGCCGAACATGCCGTCGGCGGTGGCCTTTCGGCCGATGCCTCACCCTGCGTAGGGGGCCGGTCACCCTCACTGGAACGCGGCAGGCCGTGACCCCGCACTACCGACATCGGCCGGCGACGGACCCGACGAGGGCCCCTCCCGCCGCCGCGGAAGGGGCCCTCGCTGGCCGGTCAGGCGCCGCGCAGCGTGGCGCCGAACCGCTGCGCCGCGAGGGCGACGGCCGCGTCGCGGGCGGCCACCGCCTCCTGGGCGGTCAGCGTCCGGTCCGGGGCCCGGAAGGTGAGCTTGTACGCCAGCGACCGGCGTCCCGCGCCGAGCTGCTCGGAGGCGTACACGTCGAAGAGCCGGACGCTCTCCAGCAGCTCGCCGGCGCCCTCGACCAGCGCCCGCTCCACCTGGGCCGCGGGCACCGACTCGTCCAGCACCAGCGCCACGTCGATCAGCGCCGGCGGGAAGCCGGACACGGTCGGCGCGGGCGCGACCGGCGGGGCCGGCAACGCGTCCAGGTCCAGCTCCATGGCGCTGGTGCGGCGGGGCAGCTCCAGTGCCGCCACCACGGCCGGGTGCAGCTCGCCGGCGTGACCGACGATCGCCCCGTCGACCAGCAGCTCCGCGCAGCGCCCCGGGTGCCAGGGCGCGTACTCGACGGCCCGCACCTCGATCCGGTCCGCCGGGATGTCGGCGGCGGCGAGCACCACCCGGCCGGCCTCGACCGCGTCCGCCCAGCCGGCCGCCCGACCCGGCCCCCACCAGCCGGCCAGGTCGACGTCGCCGGCCAGCACGACCGCGACGTGCCGCGGCTGGAGCGGCACCACCGCGTCGGCGGCGGCGAACTCGGCCTCGGGGGGCCGCCGGTCCACGCCCCTCGCTGGGGGGGTGCCGGCGCCGGGGCGCGGGTGGTCGACCGTCACG
>NZ_JAGPYL010000090.1:0-26979 GCF_018070095.1 Micromonospora sp. U56 | reverse complement strand
GGTCCCGGCGCTGGTCCCGCTGCTGGACGCCGGCCACGTGCACCTGTCCGGCGGCGACCGGGACGGCGCGGACGCGGTGGTCGGCGCGCTGCTGCTGCGCGGCGTCGGTCGGGCCGACCCGGGCGCGGTGCGGCTGTACGGCTACGACCCGGAGCACCTGGGCGGCGGGCTGGCCGGCTTCGCCCCGCTGGGCACCGCCGGGCTGCTCACCTTCCTCGGTCCGGGCGGGCTCGGCCGACTGCTCGACGACCTGGTGGAGCAGATCCGCCGGATCAACGAGACGGTGCTGGCCGGCGAGTACGCCTCGCTGCGCGAGCTGGCCGCGGCGACCGGCCGCCGGCCGGAGCCGTGGCGGGTGGCGGTGCTGCTCGGCGGGGACGAGCCGTCCCGGCACGAACGCGGCCAGCTGGACCGGGTGGTCCGCACCGGGGCGGCCTGCGGGGTGCACCTGGTGGTCCGGGGCATCCCGCTGCCGGAGGACCCGACGGTCACCCGGGTCGTCGCCGAGCCGGGCGACGCCCGCGTCGGCGCCCCGCCCGGCCTGCCGGTACGCCTCGACCCGCCGCCGCCCGCCACGCTGGTCACCGAGACCTGCCGGGAGATCGCCTCCCGGGTCAACGCCGGCCCGCCCCCGACGCCCTTCACCGACCTGCTGCCCCCGCCGGAGCAGATGTGGAAGGAGGACTCGGCGCACGGGCTGACCGCGCCGATCGGCGAGGGCCCGCACGGGCGGCCGGTGCTGCTGGCCCTGGGCGACTACCCGCCGCACGCGCTGATCGGCGGCCCCTCCGGCACCGGCAAGACCAACCTGATCTTCGCCTGGATCGGCGCGCTCGCCGCCCGCTACTCCCCCGCCGAGCTGGAGTTCTATCTGCTCGACTTCAAGGAGGGGGTGTCCTTCGCCCGGTTCGCCCAGGGCCGGCGCGACCCGAGCTGGTTGCCGCACATGCGGCTGGTCGGGATCAACGTCAACACCGACCGGGAGTTCGGCCTGGCCCTGCTGCGGTTCCTCGCCGAGGAGCTGCGCCGGCGGGCCGACGCCGCCAAGAAGCACGAGGTCACCAAGCTGGCCGAGCTGCGGGCGGTGGACCCGACCGGGCACTGGCCGCGGATCGTGGCGGTGGTCGACGAGTTCCAGGCGCTGCTGGCCGGCCGGGACGTGGTGGCCCGGGAGGCCGCCGACCTGCTGGAGGACCTGGCCCGGCGGGGCCGTTCGCAGGGCATCCACCTGGTACTCGCCTCGCAGGACGTGCGGGGCATCGAGGCGCTGTGGGGGCGGCCCGCGCTGGTCGCGCAGTTCACCCTGCGGATCGCGCTGCCCAAGGCGCTGCGCATCCTGGCCGAACGCAACGACGCGGCGCAGGCGCTGCCCCGGCACCACGCGGTGGTCAACGCCGAGTCCGGCATGACCGAGGGCAACCAGGTGGCCCGGATCCCGTCGGCCAGCGACTGGGAGACCTGGAGCGAACTGCAGCACCGGCTGTGGCGGATGCGGCCGCAGGACGCCGCACCGGCGCGGCTCTTCGACGGCGACGCCGTCCCCCGGCTGGTCGACGCGCCCGACTACCGCGCGCTGGCCCCACAGGGCGACACCCCGCCGCCCCGGGGGCCGGTCGCCCTGCTCGGCGAGATCATCGACGTGCAGGCCCGCTCGGCGGCGCTGCGGCTGCCCCGCGCCCCCGGACGCAACCTGGCGGTGCTGGGCACCCGGGTGGACGAGGCGTGCGCGGTGCTCGACGCCGCCGCCCGGTCGCTGGCCCGCCAGCACCGCCCGGGTACCGCCCGGTTCTCCATCGCCTGCCTCGACCCCGACGCCGACCCGGCCGCCCGCGCCCTCTACGAGGACCTGGCCGACGACGCGGCCTGGTACGACGAGGAGACGGTGCCGGAGCTGATGGCCGAGACGGCCGAGGCGCTGGGCCGGCCGGGCACCCCGAGCACCCCGCACTACCTGCTGCTGTTCGCCGTGGACGCGGCGGCCGGCCGGCTGGCCGCGCCGGCCGGCGGGCGCAGCGGGCTGGAGCAGCTGCGCCGGATCCTGCACGACGGGCCGGAACGGCGTACCCACGTGCTGGCCTGGTGGCGCGGGATCGCCCGGATGCGGGTGGACCTCGGCGGGCCGGCCGCCCGCACCGACCAGATCGGCGCCTGGGTCGCCCTCGACGTGCAGGGCGCGGAGCTGGGGTCCTCGCTCTACCCGGGCACCGGCGGCCCGGACTGGTACCCCCGTCCGTGGCGCGGGCTCTTCTTCGACCGGGCGGTGCACCGCACCGGACAGGTGATCATCCCTTATGGTCCCTCCCGATGAACGAACCGGTCGCCAGTGACACGTACGCCGCCCACGTCCGCCGACTGGCCGAGCTGACCGGCCGGGTCCGGGCCCAGCGGGCCGAGGCGCAGGCCTGGCACGACCAGCAGTGCGCCGCCGCCGAACGGGCGGTGGCCGAGGCGACCGCGCAACTCCGCCGGGCCGAGGCGGAGGTGGTTGAGGCCCGGTCCATGGTGGAGCGGGTCGACGCCGAGGTCGGGCACCTCTGGGCCGAGCTGCGGGGCGGGCTGGGACTGGGCGGGCGGCGGCTCGGCCCGGCGCCGGGGCCGGCCCGGGACGCGGCCGGTGACCCGGTGTCGTCGCTGCGCGGAGTGCGGGAGCTGCTGGACCGGGCCGGGCAGCCGGGTGAGCTGCCCGCGTCGGTGAACCCGCTGCTGGCGCTCTGCGGGGTGGCGGGAGCGCTGGTGGCGTACGGCCTCGGGGCGGGCGCCCGCGCGCTCGGCCACCGCTACGGCGGTGACCTGGCGGTGGGGATGCCGGTGCTGGCCCTGGTGGTGACGCTGCTCGGACCGCTGGCCGGCCTGGCGCCGGCGAAGCGGCTGGCCGACCGGCGGCACGCCCTGCTGGGGCCGCGGCCGATGGCGATCGTCCTGGTCGCCGGGGTGGCGACCACCGTCGCCCTGCTGGTGTCGACCCGCTGAAACCGGCGGTCCGGCCGGGGTTCGGCGGGTCCGGATGGCGGTCCGGCCGGCCGGCTCGTGGACCGGCCGCGGCGCAGAGGCTGTCGGGAAGCCTCGCGCCGGCCGCCGGAGCTTCCCGACAGCCTCTCAGGCGGGGACCGCGACGGCCTCGCGCAGCAGCCGGCGGGCCAGCACCAGCCGGTCGGCGTCGTCGTCCAGGCCGGGCAGGTCGCCCACCCGGGTAACCGTGCCGGTGAGCAGGGTGCGCACCGCCGGCTCGCAGGTGCCGGGCAGGGTGATGGTCCGGTCGGGCAGGCGCAGCGCCACCCGGTGGTCGTCGGTGGCGGTGAGCTGCCAGCGCAACCCGGCCCGCGGGGCGATCCGGCTGTCGGCGGCGAGCGCGGCGAGCGCGGCGGCCTGGGCGAGGGGCCGGATCGGGGCCGGCCGGGCGGCGGGCCAGGCGCGCTGCCGCAGCCGGGCGGCGACCGCCGCCGGGTCGACGCGCAGCAGCCACTCCCGCAGCGCCTCGACGGTCTCGGTCAGCTCGGGCTCGACGGCGTCGGGGTCGGCGACGTCGGTGCCGAAGGGCAGCCCGGCACGCAGCCGGGGGTCCTCGGCGGCCAGGGTGAGCAGTTCCTCCACCATGGCGTACCGGGTCAGCGCACGGATGCCGACGGTCAGGTGCAGCGAGCTGGACTCCTGCGCCTGCGCGCTGTGCAGCCAGCCACGCGGCAGGTAGAGCGCGTCGCCGGGGGCGAGCACCACGTCCAGCGCGGCGGGCCCGTCGGCGGTGGCGGCGACCTCGTCGGCCCGCCCGCCCCAGGGCTGCTGCTCCAGCGGGTCGGGGAGCACCGGCGGGTGGATGCGCCAGTGCTTGCGGCCGTCGACCTGGAGCACGAAGACGTCGTGGGTGTCGTAGTGGGTGGCGAAGCCCTGGCTGCCGGCCGGGGTCAGGTAGGCGTTGACCTGCAAGGGCTGGGACAGCGCGGCGCCGAGGTCGCGGGCGAAGTCGACCAGGGCGGGCCAGGTGCGGTGCAGTCCCTGGAGCACCAGCGTGGCGCCGGAGGCGTACAGCTCCAGCACCTTCTCGTCGAGGACCTGGTCGGTGATCTCGGCGCCGGCGCCGCCGCCGCCGGTGTAGCGCGCCGCCGGCACGAGCTGGCCGTCCCTGGCCACCCGCAGGAACGGGGTACGCAGACCCCGGCGGCTGAGCAGCTCGTCGGCGTCGGCGGGGCTGAGCAGGTCGGTGAAGCCGTCGGGGTTGGGTAGCTCGTCGGCGCGGGAGAGCAGCGGGGCCCGTCCCCAGTGGGCGGCGGCGAACTTCGCCGGCTCCACGCTGACGCAGCGCGCCAGTGCCTCGGCGGCGGACGGAACCGCCGGGCGGCCGTGACCGCCCGGCGGGTCGATGTTCGTCATGACGTGGTCAGCGCGCGCCGCCGTCGGCGCCGCCGTCCTGCTGGCCCGGGGTCGCGCCGCCGTCGGCCGGACCCTCGGCACCACCGTCGGCGCCACCGTCCTGCTGGCCGGGGGTGGCGCCACCGTCGGCCGGACCCTCGGCACCCCGGTCGGCGCCCTGGTCGGCGCCGCGCTCCGCACCACGGTCCGCGCCGCCGTCGGCGCCGCCGTCCTGGTGACCGGGAGTCGCGCCACCGTCGGCCGGGCCCTCGAGGCCGCCGCCGCCGGTGGTCTGCATGTCGTCGTCGTTGAGTGCCATGGGTGCTCCCTCGGGTGTGCCGCCCCGCCACCGGCGGGGTCCGTCGTGCAGCGGGTGGTACCCCACGCGCGATCTTCTCTAACCACACCGTAGACGGCGGGACCCGGCGAGCGGGACAGTTCGCCCGGCCCCGCCGGGGCTCACGGCGCGCCGCGAACCGGGCGCGGGGGCGACGGCGGTGCCAGGATGGGGGGACGGCCCGTCCGGCAGGGGAGGTCACCATGGGGCAGCCGCAGCCCGCACTCCTGACGCCGCTGGCCGAGGACTGGCAGCGCGCCCTGGCCGTGGTGGCCCACCCCGACGACCTGGAGTTCGGCGCGGCCGCCGCCGTCGCCCGGTGGACCGGGCAGGGCAAGGAGGTCGGCTACTGCCTGGTCACCAGCGGCGAGGCCGGCATCGACGGGACAACGCCGGAGCGGGCCCGGGTGGTCCGCGAGGAGGAACAGCGCGCCTCGGCCGCCGTGGTCGGGGTGACCATGGTGGAGTTCCTCGGCCAGCCGGACGGGCTGCTGGAGTACGGCGTGCCGCTGCGCCGGGCGATCGCCGAGGTGATCCGGCGGCACCGCCCCGACGTGGTGATCACCAACAACTTCCGCGACACCTGGGACGGGGCGTACGCGCTCAACCAGGCCGACCACATCGCGACCGGGCGGGCCGTGCTCGACGCGGCCCGCGACGCCGGCAACCGGTGGATCTTCCCGGAGCAGCTGACCGGCGGCGTGGCGCCGTGGAACCGGGTCCGGGAGGTGTGGGCCGCCGCCTCGCCGCTGTCCCGGCACGGGGTGGACGTCACCGCCACCTTCGACGCCGGGCTGGCCTCGCTGCGCGCGCACGACGCCTACCTGCGGGGCCTCGGCGACGGCGGGTTCGACCCGGCGGAGTTCCTGGAGAGCATCAGCCGCCCGGTCGGCACCCGGCTCGGGGTCCGCTACGGTGCCGCGTTCGAGGTCTTCCCGCTGGGCCTGCACTAGGCGGAAGCGATGATCCTGGTCGGCACCTCGGGCTGGCAGTACCGCGACTGGCGGGAGCGGTTCTACCCGCCGAAGCTGCCCCAGCGGCTCTGGCTGGAGCACTTCACCACCCGGTTCGCCACCGTCGAGGTGAACAACGCCTTCTACCGGCTGCCCGAGCGGGAGACCTTCGCCGCCTGCTACCGGCTGCCCGAGCGGGAGACCTTCGCCGCCTGGCGGGCGCGTACCCCGGAGGACTTCTGCGTGGCGGTGAAGATGAGCCGCGTACCTGCGGCTGCACGAGGGCCGCGCCCAGCCGTGGCCGCGCTACGGCCGGGCCGCACTCGCCTCCTGGGTACGCCGCCTCGCCGAGGTCTTCGACGACGCCGAGCCGGCGTACGTCTACTTCAACAACGACCCCGGCGGCGCGGCTGCGGTCGACGCCGTGGCCTTCGCCGGGCTGGCCCGCCGGGCGGGGCGGGCGGTCAGCCGTACGGCGTGAGGCGGCCCGCCCCACCGCACTGGCGGGACGGGCCGCGGGTCATCCGGTCACGGCATCATCCGTTGCATGTCGCGCGGCATGTTGTCCTTCACGTCATCCCACTGGCCGTGGGTCACGTGCCGGCTCAGGGCGTCCAGCACCACCTGCACCACGCGCTCCGTGCCGCCCTCGACGTCGTACGGAAAGTGCCGCCGGACCTCGAAAAGGAAGTCCTCCCGATTCAGCTTGACCGGCACGTCCATCGGCTTCCAGCCATCGAAGTAGATCCCGCGCACCAGCACCGGCAACTGCGCGGAAAACTCCACGCTCTCCTGCACCGGCATCCGGTCGCGCAGCAGGTGCAGCACCGTGCGCAGCGCGCAGTAGGACTGGTTGCGTTGCGACTTCGGCCAACCGTACGCCTGTTCGATGTCCTTGAGGATGATGTTCGTCTTCTCCAAAGAGGACTCGAACGCCGCTTGCAGCTGCTCAGCCATCTGTCCACCCCCGTGCGTCGCTTTCCCACCGTCGGTCGTCGTCGCGTCGCGGCGGGCCGCTCGGCCCCCGCCACAGCCGGGTCGGTCTGATCCGACCGGGCCGCTCGCCGCGCCGGGTGGTGCCGTCGGTCGTCCCGACCACGTGCAGCACACCGCCGCGTCGCCTGTCCGTCACGACCCGAACCGCCATGGGCCACCTCCGTCGCTGTCGCCCTCGCGGTCCCCTCGGTCGACGGACCGCAGACACCATCCATGCTGCGCGGCGATCAGGTGAGCCGGCGTCACCCCGACCGGGTGAACTCCGGCGACCGGCTCAGCGGCCGGCGTCGAGCAGGCCGGCCAGGGTGGCGGCGTTGGTCTGGGCAAAATCGCGGTAACAATTGTTCATCAGTACGTGGGTCTGCCCGGCCGAGTCGGCCAGCTCGCGCAGCTTCGGCGCCCAGTCCCGCAACTCCCGGTCGGAGTAGTGGTAGCCGAACTTCTCGTGGATGTCCTTGCTGGTCCACTTGTCGCTGTGCCCGTGGAACCGCACCACCGCGAGGTCCGCGGTGGCGGCCAGCACCGGCGGCACCGAGGAGCGGTGGCCCTGCGGCATGTCCACGCAGACGTACGGCAGCCGGTGCTTGCGCAGGAAGGCCACGGTCTCGTCGGCGTTGGCGCCGTCGAACCAGGAGGCGTGCCGGAACTCGAAGACCGGCCGCAGTGGGCGGCAGCGCCGCTCCACCTCCAGCAGGTACTCCTTGTTCTCCCGCTTGATGGTGAACCAGGGCGGGAACTGGAACAGCACCGCGCCGAGCTTGCCGGCCGCCACCAGCGGGTCCAGCGCGGAGAGGAACCGGGTCCACACCTCCTCGTACGCCTGCGCGGGCAGGTCGTCCGGGTAGAGGTTCTTCTTCTCCGTCTCCGGGCGCAGGTCCTTGTAGAGCGCGGACACCTTCGTCGGGTGCCCGGTCAGCAGGCTGAACGCCTTGACGTTGAAGGTGAACGCCGCCGGGGTGCGCTCGGCCCACAACCGGGCGGTCCGTTCGGCCGGCGGCGAGTAGTAGGTGGCGTCCACCTCGACCAGCGGAAAGCGCCGGGCGTAGTACGCCAGGCGCTTCTCCGGGGAGTCCGCGGTCTGCGGATACCACCCCGACTCCAGCAGGGTCCGGTCGGTCCAGGACGCGGTGCCCACCTTGATGTCACCCATGGAAGGAGTCCACCGCGCCCGGACCTGACCGGCAACCGCGACGCCCGCCGCTCAGGCGGCCCGCCGCTCCCGCGTCTGCTTGCAGGCCACACAGGAGGTGGCCGACGGGAAGATCTCCAGGCGCTCGACCGGGATCGGCGCCGAGCAGCCCTCGCAGAAGCCGTAGGTGCCCTCTTCCAGTCGGGTCAGCGCGTGCTCGAACTGGGCGCGACGATCGAGGATCGTGCGCAGCAACGACTGCGCGGTGTCCCGTTCGGCGGTCTTGGTGCCGCTGTCGGCCTGGTCGTCGCCGGCGGTGTCGCCGACCTCCACCAGCCGCAGCACCTGGCTCTGCGTGACGGCCTGCTCGTACTCCGCGGACAGCTCGTCGTAGCGGGCCTGCAGGGAGAGTCGGATCTGGTCGATCTCCGCCTGGGATCGGCCCGTACCGACGGTGTCGTGGACGAGCATCGCTGCCTGCCTTTCGTGGGGCTCCGGCCCGGCCGGGCCGGTCGCCCGGATGCGGTCCGCACGGGCGAAATCACCCGTGCTCTGTGAGCCGGGCGAATACCCACCTCCGCAGTGGATCAAACCAACGAGTTTTTCTGGCCTCAGTCGACCGGTTCGTCCGGCTCGACGAGGGCCGGGTGCCGCGGGTCGTCGGCCCGGACCACCACGTCGGCGAAGGAGGCCGGGTCGACCTCGTCGGCGTACCGGGCGAAGGCGGGCAGGGTCCAGCGCAGCTCCGGGTCGGTGCGCCGGGCCAGGGCGGCCGGCGAGAGCGCCAGGTGCACCGCGACGTCGAAGGGCAGCCCGCCGCCGAGCAGCAGCGCCCCGCTGACCAGCAGCACCCCGCCGGGCGGCAGCGGGACGTACCCGGCCCGGCTGGCCCGGTCGGTCGCCGGGTCCCAGAGGGAGGGCAGCACCCGCCCGGAGCCGCCCGGGCCGGCGGGGTCGAGCACCTCGCGGCGCAGCCCGGCCTCGTCGGTCCAGCTCTCGTAGTACGCGTCCGGGTTGGTCCGGCCCTGCTCGAAGCGGATCGAGGCGGGCCGCAGGAAGTCCTCGGCGCGCACGTGCAGCACCGGGCGGCCGAGCGCGCGCAGCGGGTCGACCAGCGCCTCGGCGAGGCGCTGCGGCGCGGCGGCCGGCGGGCCGTCGACGGCGACCCGCAGTCGGCCGGGCCGGTCGGCCGGAGCGTCGGGACCCGCACCGGTCACGGCCGGGAGGCCCGGCTCGGTGGCGGCGGCGAGGAGCCGCTCGGTCAGCTCGGCGACGAGCCGCTCGGGCGAGATGGGTCGGACGCGCATCCGACCATGGTGCCCCGGCCGGTCGGCCGGCGCGGTCGATGGTCACCCGCCGGGTCGGCCGGCGCGGCCGATGGTCACCCCCCCGGGTCGGTCGACGGCGCCCGGTCGGTCAGCCGGTGCGGTCGATGGTGACCCGGGCGTCGTCGGCCAGCCGGTAGCCGACCCCGTAGACGGTGGTCACCAGGGGGACGTCCACGCCGACCTTGCCGCGCAGCCGGCGCACGTGCACGTCGACGGTGCGGACCCCGGCGTGCTCGTAGCCCCAGACCGCGTTGAGCAGCTGCAATCGGGTGAAGACCCGGCGCGGGTGGGCCACCAGGTGCAGCAGCAGGTCGAACTCCAGCCGGGTCAGCGGCAGTGGCTCGCCGTCGCGCAGCACGGACCGGGAGGAGGCCAGGATGTGCAGCGCCGGGATGGTCGGCGCGAGCGACCGGGCCGGGGACCGGCCGCCGGGCAGCGGCTCGGGCCGCCGCTCGGCGGGGACGCCGTTGGTGATGATGGTGCCCTCGCCGCGTTCCAACATCTCGCGGGCGGCCTCCAGCAGCCGGCGGGCCGGCGGGGTCAACGACTCCTCACACGCCAACGGGATGGACAGGGTCACGGTGAGCACGGGTGCGGCCGTGTTCGCCGGGCGGCGCTGGCCGCCGGGGGGACGACCGGGAACCGCAGGTTGGGACGTATGCCATCCGGCGCGCGACGAGGCGGGGCTGACCGACATGGTCCTCCTTGGCTGGTCCGGGTAAACCCACGGCCCGGGACGCCGCTTCATCGATGCTTCCCGGCCCCTGAGCGAGGGTCAAGGGGCGGCCGCGTTGCATGAATGTGACAATTGGCGAACACATCGCAGCCGAACCCTCGCTCTGCGTACGAGCGAGATGATTACAGCAGAGTCGCCGGGGCGGTCGGATACGGGGGGTACCCGCTCCGCTTCACATTGGCCGGTCCGGCCCGACGCACCAGGGCGGACGGTTCCCCCGGGCGCGCCGCGCCGGCGATCGGTCAGCGGAAAGGGTCAATCCGGACCCGGGCCTCGTCGGCCAGCCGGTAGCCGACGCCGTACACGGTGGTCACCAGCGGGGTGTCCGCGCCGAGCTTGGCGCGCAGCCGGCGCACGTGCACGTCCACGGTCCGGGCCACGGCGTGCTCGTAGCCCCAGACGCTGCCCAGCAACTGGAGCCGGGTGGAGACCCGGTGCGGGTGCTCGGCGAGGAAGAGCAGCAGGTCGAACTCGATCCGGGTGAGCGGGATCTCCCGGTCGCCCTGCCGGACCACCCGGGAGCCGGCCAGGATCCGCAGCGTGTCGGGATGCTCGTCGGCGGGGGCCGGCGCGGGCACGGCCGTGACCGCCCGCACCGGCACCGGTTCGGCCAGCCGGACCACGCCCTCCCCCGCCTCGGCCAGCTCGCCGAGCAGGTCGACCAGGCGGGCCAGCCGGGGCGTCAGCGGCGCGGCGGCCAGCCAACCGGCGTTGGTGGCACCGTCCACACCCGCGTTGCCGACGTACACGTCGTCCATGACCCTCCCCGTCGTGGGCTGGCAAGCTACCAGTCCGCCGAACGCGGCGGCCGACTAGCCTGGACGGGTGACCGACGACCTCGACGCCGAGACGCTGGCCTTCGCCCATCGGATGTTCGACCTGGCCCGCGCCGGTGAGACCGAGGAGCTCAGCGGCCACGTCGACGCCGGCCTGCCGGTGAACATGACCAACGACAAGGGCGACACCCCGCTCAACTCCCGCTGAGGCGACACCATGGACGATCCCGTACCGGAGCGGATGCGCACGGCGGCCGGCGCGCTGCTGGCCACGCTCGACGAGCCGGCCCGCGCCGCCGCCGGGCACGCCTTCGACGACGAGGGCCGGCGGTGGCTGGAGTACCGGCCCCGGCCCCGGCCCGGGGTGTGCCTGGCCGACCTGGACTGCGCCGGGCGCAAGGCGGCGCACCGGCTGCTGGCCACCGCGCTGAGCCCACCGGCGTACGCCCAGGCGATGACCGTGGTGGCGCTGGAGGAGGTGCTGGACCGGGCCGAGGAGTGGCGACGCGGCCGGCACAGCGGCGACTACTGGGTGGCGCTCTACGGCGACCCGACCCGCGACGACCGCTGGGCGTGGCGGTTCGAGGGGCACCACCTGTCGGTGAGCATGACGGTGGTCGACGACGAGGTCTCCCCCGCCCCGCTCTTCCTCGGCGCCAACCCGGCCACCGTCCGGCACGCCGGGCGGCCCGTCTCCCGCCCGCTCGGCATCGAGGAGGACCTCGGCCGGGAGCTGCTGGAGGCGGTCGGGCCGGCCGGGCGGTCTGCCGCGATCATCGCCGACGAGGCCCCGGCGGACATCGTGAGCGCCACCCGACCATCGGTCGACGGGCCGCTCACCCCGCTGGGCGTGCCCGGCGACCGGCTCGGCGTCACCGGCCGCGCCCTGCTCGACCAGCTGGTGGCGCTCTACCTGGACCGGCTCCCCGCCGAGCTGGCGGTCCGCGAGGCGGACCGGCTCGCCGGCGGCGAGCTGCACTTCGCCTGGGCCGGGTCGACCCGGCCGGGTGGGCGGCACTACTACCGGGTGCAGGGCGACGACCTGTTGATCGAGTACGACAACACCACCGAGGACGGCAACCACGCGCACACCGTGCTGCGCCGCCCGGCCGGCGACTTCGGCGCCGACGTGCTCGCCGCCCACCACGCCCGCGCCCACTGACGCCGCTCAGGCCGGCCGGACCGCCTCGATCAGGAACCGGCGGGCGTGGGCGACGAAGGCCCCCTCCGCGCGGATCCGCCGGTCCAGCGCGGCGAGCTGCGGCCGGTGCCGGTCCACGTCGAAGCCCGGTGCCGTCCAGACGACCTTGCGCAGGAACCAGACCACCGCGCCAACGTCGTGGAAGACCGCCCGCAGGGTGGCCTGTTCGAGGCGGACCACGGACAGGCCCGCGGCCCGGGCGGCGGCGACGGCCGGCTGCCGGCTGGTCGGGGGCGGCAGCGGGCCGAGGATCGCCTCGCTCAGCTCCCGCATCGTGCCCGGGCCGATCTGCTGGGACAGGTACGCCCCGCCGGGGCGCAGCACCCGGGCGATCTCGGTCCATTCGGTGGCGACCGGGTGCCGGCTGGTGACCAGATCGAAGGAGGCGTCCCGGAACGGCAGCGCGGACGCGGGGCCGATCTGGACGACGGTGGCGCCGACCCGGCGCAGCGTACGCCGGGCGACCGCGACGTTGGGCGGCCAGGCCTCGGTGGCGACCAGCAGCGGCGGCGGGGCCGGCGCCTCGGCCAGCACCTCTCCCCCGCCGGTGTCGATGTCCAGGGCGGCGGAGACCGCCGCCAGCCGGGCCGCCACCAGCCGGGCGTAGCCCCACGGCGGGCGTTCCTCGGTGGCCCGGCCGTCGAGCCAGGAGAAGTCCCAGCCGTGCACGGGCGCGGCCGCCGCCTCGGCGACCAGTTCGGCGACCGCGCGCTCGCCCCTCCGGCCCCCCGGCCGGGCCCGGCGGCCGGCCGACCCCCGAAGTCCCCCGGCCGCGTCGAGCCCGGGTCGCGCAGAAGGCGGCCCGGGGGACACCGCCACGTCGCCGACGGGGGCCGGCGGGCGGTCCGACGCGAGCGGCGGGGTCAGGCGCGCGGGCGGATGATCTCCACGGTGGCGCCGGCGGCCGGCACGCCCTCCAGGGCCTCGAAGCCGCTCGGCTCCCGGCGGCCGGCGTCGAACTGGCGCATCAGGCGGGCGCCCAGCCGGACCCCGACCGCGCCCACGGCCAGGGCGACCAGCTCGGTGATCACCAGGACCGCGGTGGCGCCACGCTGCGGCGCGTCGGCCCGGATCAGGCAGGCCAGCAGGAACAGCGCGGCCATGCCGGCGTTGACCAGGTTGAAGGTGACCATGGTGCGGCGGGTCCGGCCGGCCCGGACGTCCCACAGGTCCACCATGCCGGCCACCCCGGCGAGCGCGGCGGCGACCAGGGCGGCTACCGCCGTCCAGTAGCCGACCTCGCCGAGGAAGGCCGGCCCGCCGGCCACGTCGGCGAGGTCGAAGAGGACCGCGCTGACGAAGAGCCCGAACGGGAACGTCACCAGCATCGGTTGGATCGGATGCCCCTGCACCCGCAGCCGGCTCTCCATCGGTTCCTCCCCTGTTTCGTGTCAGCTCACGAAACCAGGGTGCTACCCGGGCACCAGTCCGGCGAAACGACGCGCTCAACCCTCCCGGGGACGCGACACCGTGGCGACCAGCCGCTCGGCCACCTCGCGCAGCGGGATGTCCAGCGACGACGCGGCGTTGCGCAGCACGTCGAGGGCCTCCGGCGCGGGGCACCCGCGCTGGGTCATGATCACCCCGACCGCCTGACCGACGACGCCCTCCTCCAGCAGCGATTCGTCCAGCTCCCCGGCGCGCTCGGCCTGCTTGACCCGGTCCCGCACCGCCGCCAGCAGCAGGCCGGCGTGCTCGGCGAGCAGCATCGCGGTGAGCTGGTGCCGGGTGGTGAAGGTACCGGCGGAGTCGGTGTAGAGGTTGATCACCCCGATCGCCTGCTCGTCGACGTCGACCGGCGCGGAGATCACCCCGCGTACCCCGAGGCCCCGCGCCCGGACCGTCCAGCCCGGCCAGCGCTCCTCGACGGCGAGGTCCTGGGCGACGGTCATCTCCCGGCGCCCGATGGCGCTCATCGCCGGCGACTCCGGGCCGTGCCGCAGGTCGTCCAGCTCCGCCAGGCCGGGGTCGGAGGCGGCCACCCCGGCGGGCTCCCCGGCGCGCAGCGCGGTGAAGCCGCACCAGGTCACGTCCGGTACGGCGTCCCGGGCGATCCGCACCAGCCGGGCCAGCGCCTCGTCGAAGTCGTCGGCCGCGATCAGGCCGGCGGTCAGCTCGCGCAGCAGGCCGGCGGTCTCCAGCACGCCGAGGGTGTCGATCGTCGGCTCCCGCATGTCCAGGTTCACCGGCGCACGACCCCCGCGCGCCGACCGATCCCGTCGACCGGCCCCATTGCCTGTCCCATCGTGTGATCTCCCCTGACTCATGAACCCCGGGCTTCTACCCTCGCAAACCAGGATCGAAACCGCGTAAAGGGGTCCCTTCCGGCGTGGACCCGCGCCGGAAGGGACCCCGGTGACCGCTCAGCGCGCGGCGGAGAGCCGCCGGCCGACCGAGGCGATCAGCCGGTCCAGCTCGGAGCCGAACGGGTTGTCGTGGACCAGGTACGTCCAGGTGGCGGTCGGCCGCACCAGCTTGGCGGCGTCCGGCTCCCAGTCGGCGTCGAACTCGGTCTCGGTGAAGGTGGCGATGGTGCGGGTCTCGATCTCGGGGACGAGGTCGTTGAACGCCGGGACCGCCGCCCGGTGGAACTCGTCCAGCGGGTCGAGGCGGCCCAGCGCCCGCAGGTGCACGCCCTCGCGAACCTCGGAGAGCTCGGCCAGGTGCTCGGCCCAGAGCCGGTCGAGGTGGTAGAGGGCGATCGACCGGGCCACCCGGGCGAGCAGGTCCTCGTCCATCTCGCCGGCCTTGTCCGGCACCCGGTCGAGCAGCATCAGCGCGGCCACGTCGCTGGTGAGCAGCCGCTCGCGGCGCTCCGCGAGCGCCTTGCGCTGCTGCTCGATCACCACGCTGTACCGCCAGGTGTTGCGGTGGATCTCGTGGTTGACGCCCTCGGCCACCCGCTGGGCGTGCTCCACGGCGTAGTCCACCTGCTCGTCGGTGACCAGGCCGTCGGCGTTCATCCGCGGCGAGGCCGGCACGATGTCGCCGGCGTGCCGGGCCACCAGGTCGTCCTCGAGGCTGACGAAGAAGACCGAGCCACCCGGGTCGCCCTGCCGGCCGGCCCGGCCGCGCAGCTGGTCGTCGACCCGACGGCTGTCGTGCCGGCCGCTGCCGATCACGTACAGGCCGCCCAGCTCGGCCACCCGGTCCCGGTCGCTCTGGTCGCTGCCGCCGAGCCGGATGTCCACGCCCCGGCCGGCCATCTGGGTGGAGACGGTGACCGCGCCGTACGCGCCCGCCTCGGCGATGATCGCCGCCTCCTCGTCGTCGTTCTTCGCGTTCAGCACGACGCAGGGCACCCCGGCGGCGTGCAGGCCGGCCGCCAGCCCCTCGGACTCCTTGACGTCCAGGGTGCCGACCAGCACCGGCCGACCGGCCTGGTGGCAGCGCGTGATCTCGTCGATCAGCGCCTCCTCCTTCTCCGCCCGGGTGGCGTAGATCCGGTCCGGCTCGTCCTCCCGGACGCAGGGGGTGTTCGGCGGGATCACCGCCACCTCGAGGCCGAAGAACTCGCGCAGCTGGTCGCCGACGAGCACGGCGGTGGCGGTCATCCCGCAGACCGTCGGGTAGAGCGCGATGTACGCCTGCACGGCGACGGTGCCCAGCACCTCGCCCTCGGCCGTGGCGTCCAGGCCCTCCTTGGCCTCGACCGCCGCCTGCAGGCCGTCCGGCCAGCGGCGGCGCTGGGCCACCCGGCCGCGCATCTCGTCGATCAGCTCGACCGAGCCGTCCCGGACGATGTAGTCGACGTCCCGGTGCAGCAGGGCGTACGCGTGCAGCGCCACGTTGACCGCCGAGAGCTGCCCCACGTGCTCGGTGTCGTACAGGTCGATGCCGCCGAGCTTCGCCTCGACGGTGGCCAGGCCGACAGCGGTGAACGCCACGCTGCGGCCGTCCTCGGCGACGGTGTAGTGCTTGCCCTTGCGCAGGCCACGCACCAGCGCCGCGGCGGCGTGCGCCGGGTCCTGCTCGCCGGCGACCGCGCCGGCGAGCACCATCGGCACCCGGGCCTCGTCGATCAGGATCGAGTCGGCCTCGTCCACGATCGCGGTCTTCAGCGGCGGCTGGACCCGGTCGGCGAGGTCGGTGACGAGCTGGTCGCGGAGGAAGTCGAAGCCGGCCTCGCTGACCGCGACGTAGGTCACGTCGCAGGCGTACGCGGCGCGCCGCTCCTCGGGGGTGGAGGCCTCGTTGACCCAGCCCACGGTCAGCCCGAGCAGCCGGTAGACCGGCGCCATCCACTCGGCGTCGCGGCGGGCCAGGTAGTCGTTGACGGTGAGCACGTGCACCGGCCCGTTGCCCAGCCGGACGTGCCCGTACGCGGCGATGGTGGCGGTGAGCGTCTTGCCCTCACCGGTGGCCATCTCGGCGACCTTGCCCGACAGCAGCGCCATCGCCCCGAGCAGCTGCACGTCGTACGGCCGCTGGTCCAGCCCGCGGCGGGCGGCCTCCCGGCCGATCGCGCAGATCTCCGCGTACTCCGTGGCGACGCTGGCGGCCTCGGTCAGCTCGGCGTCGTCGAGGGCGGACAGCTCGTCCTCGCGCGCGGCGATCTGCGGCAGCAACTTCTCCAGCGGGGCCAGGTCGACCGTCGTCCCCGGGCGCTGGAGGAACCGCCGGAACCTGCTCTTCAACCGTTGCGACACACCCATGAGCGGCAACGGTACGCGAACCGGCCGGGCTGTCGCTGCCCGGCTCGTCCGGGGCGTCCCGGTTGTCCCCGTCCCGGCACGTCCGCGCAGGTCAGGGGCGGCGGGTGGGGTCAGCTCACCAGCAGCTGGTGAGCGGCCAGCTCCCGGTAGAGCGGACTGGTGACGGTCAATTCGTCGTGGGTGCCGACCGCGACCACCCGGCCGCCGTCGAGCACCACGATCTGGTCGGCGTCGACGACGGTGGCGAGCCGGTGCGCGACGATCAGCAGGGTGCGCCGCACGGCCACCGCGTCGATGGCCCGGCGCAGCGCCGCCTCGTTGCGCGCGTCGAGATTGCTGGTCGGCTCGTCCAGCAGCAGCACCGGCGGGCCGGCGAGCAGCGCCCGGGCGATCGCCAGGCGCTGCCGCTCGCCGCCGGAGAGCAGCACCCCGCCCTCCCCCACCTGCACGTCCAACCCGGCGTCGGTGCGCTCGGCGAGGTGGCCGAGGTTGACCTCGTCGAGGACGGCCAGCAGCGCGGCGTCGGTCGCGTCCGGGGCGCCGATCAGCAGGTTCTGCCGCAGCGTGCCGGCCAGCACCGGCGCCTCCTGCTCGACGTAGCCGAGCCGGGCCCGCAGGGCGTCGCGGGGCAGCCGGCGCACGTCGACGCCGTCGAGCCGCAGCGACCCGGAGTCGACCTCGTAGAAGCGCTCCACGAGCGCGAGCAGGGTCGACTTGCCGGCCCCGGAGGGGCCGACCAGGGCGGTCCGGCTGCCGGCCGGCACGGTGAAGCTCACCTCGTGCAGCACCGGGGCACCGTCCGGGTAGCCGAACCCCACCCGGTCGAACTCGATCGCCGCCGGGCGGCCGGCGGGCGGGGCCGCCGCCAGGTCCGCGCCGTCCCCGGCGTCCTCCGCGGGTACGGCCAGCACCTCCTCGATCCGCTGCAACGCGCCCAGCCCGGTCTGCAACTGGGTGTACGCGTGCACCGCCTGGCCCAGCGGCAGCACCAGGAAGAACAGGAACATCACGAAGGCCACCAGGTCGCCCACCGTGATCGCCCCGGCCGCCACCCGGGCCCCGCCCACGCCGAGGACCAGCAGGAACGCGCCCTGGATGGTGACCGTGCTGACCGGGCCGACCACCGCCTGCACCCGGGCCACCCGCAGCCCCGCCGCGTACGCCTGGGCGGCACTCTCGCCGACGGCCTCGGTCTCGCGGTGCTCGGCCCGGGCGGCGCGGATGGTGCGGGCGGCGGAGATGGCCCGCTCGACGGCGGAGGTCATCTCCCCGACCCGCTCCTGGGCGGCGCGGGACAGCCCGCGCACCCGGCGGGCCACGGTGAGCGCGAAACCGACGCCGGCGGCCACCCCGAACAGGGTCACCCCGAACAGCACCGGATCGAGCAGGGCCATCGCGCCGGCCGCGCCGAGGACCATCACCGCGCCGGTGACCGTCTCGAACAGCCCGGAGGTGACCACGGCCCGCAGCAGGGTGGTGTCCGAGCCCACCCGGGAGAGCAGGTCGCCGGTGCGGCGCCGGTCGTACTCGACGATGGGGAGCCGCAGCAGGTGCCCGGCGAGCCGGCGCCGGGTGCCCAGCACGACGCCCTCGGCGGTGCGTTGCAGCAGGAAGTCGCGCAGGCCACCGAGGGCGGCGCCGGCCACCACCAGGGCCACCAGCGCCGCGACGAGGCCGGTGACCGGCCGGGCCGCCGCCATCTGGTCGAGCACCTGGCGGGTGAGCAGCGGCTGCGCCAGCGCGGCGACCGCCCCGGCCAACGACAACGCGCCCACCACGGCGAGGGTGCCGCGGTGGGCGCGCAGGTACGGCAGCAGGGCGGCCAGGCCGGCAGGCCGGCGGGCGGCGGCGGTGGTCATGCGCCGACCGTAGCCGCCCGCGCCCAGCCGGGTGCCGGGTGCTGGCTGCCCGGGTCAGCCGGTCAGCACCACCTGGAGTTCCTGCCGGCGACGCTCGGCCAGGTCGGTCAGCAGGGCGGGCGCCTCCTCCATCGGCACCACCGCCGAGACGAGGTGCTTGCGGATCACGTCGCCGTACTGCCGCAGCAGCTCGATGGTCTCGGCGGAGAGCCGTTCCCGGTCCCAGGTCGGCGTCAGGCCGCGCGGCACCCGTCCGATCTGGGCGCAGCGCAGCGAAAGCCCGTTGTGGTGGAACTCCTCGCCGAGCCGGACGGCGTCCGCGCCGTCCTGGTAGAAGGCCAGATCGATCACGGTGCCCTGCGGGCGCAGCAGGCGCAGCGCCAGGTGCAGTGCCCAGGCCTGGCCGCGGCACTGGAACACCACGTCGGCGCCCCGGTCCCCGGCGGCGTGGTTCCACCGGGTCTTGAGCACCACGGCCGGGTCGTCGGCCCCCGGGTCGAGCGTCTCCAGGCCGAGCGCCTCGGCCACCTGGCGGCGCTGCGGCGTCGGGTCCAGCACCACCACGGAGGCGGCGCCGTGGCGTTTGGCGAACAGGGCGGTGAGCAGGGCGACGACGCCGCTGCCGACCACCGCGACCCGCCGGCCGCGCACCCCGTCGCCGAGCGAGCGCACGTCGGTGCCGCACAGGTCGGCCGCGGCGTGCAGCAGGCCGTTGGCGCAGATCGGGCCCATGTGCGCGACGTAGATGCCGAGCAGCGGATCGAGGTCGTCGGGGAGCGGGACGAACCGCTCGGCGACCGGGTCGGCCACGTACCCGGTGCGGTGGCCGTAGGTCATGGCGCCCACCGTGCCGACGGCGACGGCCGGGGTGCGGCTCTCCACCACCCGGCCGACCTGCATGTAGCCGAGCCGGGTGACCGGGTACGGGGTGCTCGCCGCACCGGGCTGGAACAGGCCGAGGTCCGGGTTCCAGGTGACATTGAGGTACGGGTTGGTGCCCTTGACGAAGCTCAGTTCGGTGCCGGCGGAGACGCCGCTGTAGAGGGTCTGGACCCGGAAGGTGCCCTCGCGCAGCTCGGCGGCGTCCTGTTCGGCCAGTTCGACGGCGCCGGGGCCGCTGACCACCACGACCTTGTCACGCATCGACGCTCACCCCCGCGGTGGCCAGCGGCACGGACGCCGGGCCGGTGGGCAGGGTCACGGCCCGCCCGGTACGGGCCGACTCGGCGACCGCGAGGGCCAGCCGCTGGGTCCGCATCGCCTCGACGTACGGCACCCGGACGTCGTCGCCGACGCCGGTCACCGCGTCGATGAAGGCCCGGTCGATGGCGACCCGGGCACCGTCCGGATCGGATTCGATCCGGCGCTCCCCGTCGGCGTCGCAGATCACCAGGCCGTCCTCGGCCAGCGACAGCGCCAGGCCGTCGGCGAGGATCTCCAGCCCCGCCCGGTGCTTCCAGCCCAGCACGCAGGCCGCGGCGAGGGTGCCCACCGCCCCGTTGGCGAAGCGCAGCGTGGCCGCGGTCACCGAGTCGATGTCGGCGCCCTCGACCGGCGGCGGGTTCCCGTCGCCGTACGCGGTCACCTCGACCGCCTCGCCGACCAGCGCCCGCACCAGGTCCAGCACGTGCGCGGCCTGCTCGACGACCGGGCCGCCGGAGCGGTCCCGCACCGCCCACCAGGCCACCGGGGGGACCTTGTCCAGCCAGGAACCGTTGACCATCCGCACCGGCCGGTCGGCCAGCAGCTCGCGGGCCCGCTCCACCACGTGCAGGTAGCGCCAGTGGTGGCCGACGGCGGTGAGCAGCCGCTTCTCCTGCACCAGCGCAGCGATGCGTTCGGCGGTCTCCAGGTCGACCGCGACGGGCTTCTCCACGAACATCGGGACACCGGCGGCGATGACCGCCTCCTCCACCGGCCCGTGCGCGAACGGCGGCACGCAGACGTACACCGCGTCCGGTCCGGCGGCGAGCAGTTCGGCCACGTCGACGAAGCTCCGGCCGCCGTACGCGCCGGCCAGCTCCGCCGCCGCGTCCCGGGACACGTCGTGCACCCCGACCAGCTCCACGTCCTCGAAACCGCTCAACACGCGGGCGTGGCGTTGTGCCACCCCACCGGCCCCTACCAGTCCCACCCGGCACGTGCGCATTCCACCGACCCTCTCGACGCTGTTCTCCGACTCGCGGGAACAGCACTCCCCCCACCGCCCGAACACGAAACCCCGTGGCGTTCGGCAACGAACCGTTCATCTGCCCGGAACCGGCTGGTGCACGGCCCGTGATCAAGCTGTTAGGCATGATCCGGTTAGCGCGCGGGCGGAGATGGGAAAACCAACTCCGCGTTTTCCGCCACGATCTGGGGGTGTGCCAGTGCGGGATACAGATTCGATCGTCTCACCAGTGGTGGAGGCATGGGCGACTTACCGGACGACTTCGGCCAACGACTGGCCGACGCGGCGGCTGATGCGGGCCAAGGGTGACACCCGGGTCAGTGTGGTGCTTCCGGCCCGCAACGAGGAGGTCACCGTCGGCGCGATCGTGTCGACGATCCGCGAACACCTGATGGACCGGGTCGCCCTGGTCGACGAGCTGATCGTGGTGGACTCCCGGTCCACCGACCGGACCGCCCAGGTGGCCCGGGCCGCCGGCGCGGAGGTGGTCAGCCAGGACGCGATGACCCGGGGGCTGCCCCGACTGACCGGCAAGGGCGACGCGCTCTGGGCCGGCCTGGCCGCCGCCGAGGGCGACGTGGTCGCCTTCATCGACGCCGACCTGCGCGAGTTCCGTCCGCACTTCGTGACCGGCCTGATCGGACCGCTGCTGACCGATCCGTCGGTGGACTTCGTGAAGGGCTTCTACCACCGGCCGCTGGTCGGCGCGAGCAGCGTGGAGGCCGACGGTGGCGGGCGGGTGACGGAGCTGATGGCCCGCCCCCTGCTCAACCTCTTCTGGCCGGAGCTGGCCGGTTTCGTGCAGCCCCTCGCCGGCGAGTACGCCGGACGCCGGGAGGTGCTGGAGCAGGTCCCGTTCGTCTCCGGCTACGGGGTCGAGACGGCGATGCTGATCGACCTGCTGGAGCTGGTCGGCCTCGACGCCCTCGCCCAGGTCGACCTCGGCGAGCGCAAGCACCGGCACCAGGACACCGCGGCCCTGGGCCGGATGTCCGCGCAGATCATGCACACCGCCTGGTCGCGATTGCAGCGCCGCGGCTGGGCCAGCCCCGGCACCATGCCGGCCACCATGCTCACCCAGTTCCGCCGGGGCGGCTCGGACGCGCTGCCCAACCTGGACCGGGAGATCGTGGTCAGCGACGTCTCCGTGGACGAGCGCCCGCCGCTGGCCCAGCTGCGGCACCGGGTGCCGCGCCGGCGGGTGGCGGCGTGAGCGGCGGGTCGCCGCGACGGGTACCCGACGGCCGGCACGAGCCGGCCGGGGGCGGAGAGCGGACGGCCGACCGGGTCGCCGCCGAGGGAAGGACAACAGCGCGATGAGCCTCACCGTCCTGATGAACGCCGGCCCCTGGTTGTCGGTGCCGCCCCCCGGCTACGGGGGGATCGAGAACGTCATCGCCACCCTGGTGCCGGAGCTGCGGCGCCTGGGCGTACGGGTGGTGCTGGCCTCGGTGGAGAGCAGCACCCTGCCGGTCGACGAGAAATTCTCGGTCTTTCCCGACGGGCAGTTCCACGCCCTTCAGCGCCCCTACAACCAGGTGTGCGGCGTCTCCCAGGCCCACCTCGACGGGGTGATCCGGCAGCTGCACCACCGCGACGACATCGACCTGGTGCACGACCACGTGGAGGCGGTCGGGCTGGCCACCCTGGCCGCGATGGGGCCGGACGGCCCGCCCGTGCTGCACACCCTGCACTGGGACCTGGCCAAGCACCCCGAGCTCTACGGCAACCTGGACGCCGGTGACCGGGTCCGGGTCAACGGCGTCTCCGCCTCCCAACTGGCCCGCGCTCCCCGGGCGCTGCGGGAGCACTCGGTGGGGCACGTGCACCTGTCCACCCCGCTGGCCGTCGACGCGGACCGCGCGCCGCGCCCGGAGAAGGGCGACTACGCGATCATCCTGGGGCGGATCAACCCGGGCAAGGGGCAGGACGTGGGCGCCCGGCTGGCCCAGCGGGTCGGAGTGCCGCTGGTGCTCGCCGGCCCGGTCGGGCCGTACCACCGGCCGGAGGACCTGGCCGCCGCCGGCGACGAGGCCCGGCAGAACCCCGACGTGCGCTTCTTCTACGACGAGGTGGCCCCGCACGTCGACGGCGAGCTGGTCCGCTGGGTCGGCACGGTGGCCGGTCAGGAACGCGACGACCTGCTGGCCGGAGCGAAGGCCTCGCTGTTCCCGCTGCGCTGGGAGGAACCGGGCGGCACCGCGGTGGTGGAGTCCCTCGCGCTCGGCACCCCGGTCGTGGCGACCGCCCGCGGCTGCCTGCCCGAGCTGATCGAGCACGGACGCACCGGCCTGCTCACCACCGACGAGGACGAGCTCGGCGACCTGCTGCTGGCGGCCAGTCTGCTCGACGCGGACGAGTGCCGGCGGGAGGCCGCGGCCCGGTTCACCCCGACGGTGATGGCACAGCGCTACGTCGAGCTGTACGAGCGCGTCCGGCACGGCGCCCCGGCCCGGCAGTTGCAGGTCGCCTGAGGCGTACCCCTGCTCTCACGGGCCCGGACCGGTCTGGTCCGGGCCCGTTTGTCGGGCCGGCAGGCGGGAACGCCGCGACGCGACGGAGGGAGCGCGCGATGGCCGGTCCGATGGCCCACTCCCGGGCCCGGCGCAACCCGGCGGACGGCCGCGCGCCGGTACGCCGGGCCGCCGCCACGGTCGGGACGGTGTTCCTCCTGATCGGGGCCCTGGGGTTCGTGCCCGGAATCACCAGCGACTACGCCGACCTGCGGCTGGCCGGGCACCAGTCCGGCGCCCAGCTGTTCGGGTTGTTCCAGGTGTCGGTGCTGCACAACCTGCTGCACCTGGCCTCCGGCGTGGCCGGGCTGGCGCTGTCGCGCACCGTCGGGCTGGCGCGCGCCTACCTGGTCGGCGGCGGGGCGGTCTACCTGGTGCTGTGGCTCTACGGGCTGGCCGTCGACCATCGCAGCGCGGCGAACGTCATCCCGGTCAACCCCGCCGCCGACGTCCTGCACCTCGCGCTCGGCGCCGGAATGCTCGCGCTCGGCGTGCTCACCCGACGTGACAGGGATCGCCACTGACCCGGCCACCGTATCCGGTCGGTCCGGTTTCACCCGGAGAAGCCTCGGGTACCTGGCTGGATCTGGGCATGCGAGCGGAATCGAGGGGCCGATGGCGAGCCGGATCACCTGCGAGGTGCGCGACGAGTCACCCGTGACCGTCGTCCACCTGCACGGCGCGCTCGACCTCGGCACGATGCGGTCGGTGCACACCGTGCTGGACCGCTGCCTCTCCGCCCAACCCGACGCGCTGGTGGTCGACCTGGAGGACGTCACCGTCGCCGACCGGCTCGCGCTGTCCGTCTTCGCCGCCACGGCCCGCCAGGCCGCCGGGTGGCCCGCCGTGCCGGTGCTGCTCTGCGCTCCCCCGTCGGACGCGGCCGCCTGGCTCGCCGAGTCCACCACCTGCCGGGTGGTGCCGGTGCACCGGGACTGCGCCGAGGCGACCCGGCTGGCCGGCGAGGTCGCCGCACCCCGGCTGCGGGCCCGGCTGGAGCCGGTGGCGACCGCCTGCCGGCGCGCCCGGGAGCTGGTCGGCGAGGCCTGCGGCCGGTGGAACGCGCCGGAGCTGGTCGGCCCGGCCTCGCTGGTGCTCAGCGAGCTGGTCGGCAACGTGGTGCGGCACGCGCACACGCCGATGCAGGTGACGCTGACGCTGCGCCGGCCGTACCTGCACGTGGCGGTGACCGACGGCAACCGTAGCGCGGCGCGGCCGACCAGCCCGGGGCTGCGTGCCGAGGGTGGGCGCGGGCTGATGCTGGTCCGGGAGATGGCGCAGCGGTGGGGCAGTTCGCCGCTGGTCGACGGCAAGGTGGTCTGGGCACTCGTCCGGGCGAATTGACCGAAATTACCGCTCTCGCCTGGTTACATGGCGGGGGGACGGGTAGTCGCGCTCGTCCTTTCTGTCGTCACGACGGGGTGAGAAGCCATGCCCAGACGGGTAACCACGGAGCCCGCACGAGACCGGGGGCCGGCGATCCTGGCGCCGGCCCGGTTCGGCGGCTTCCCCGGCCCGGTCCGCACGGCGCTGCCGGGCAATCACCTGATCAAGCTGCTCGGGACCACCGACCACAAGCAGATCGGCCTGCTGTACCTGGTCACCGCCTTCTCGTTCTTCGTGGTCGCCGGGATCGAGGCGATGCTGATCCGGGCCGAACTGGCCCGGCCGGGGCTGCAGCTCCTCTCGGCCGAGCAGTACAACCAGCTCTTCACCACTCACGGGCTGGCGATGCTGCTGCTCTTCGCCACGCCCGCGGCGCTGGGGATGGCCAACTACATCGTCCCGATCCAGATCGGCGCCCCGGACGTCGCGTTTCCCCGGCTGAACGCGTTCGGCTACTGGCTGTTCCTGTTCGGCGGCCTGATGCTGTACGGCAGCTTCCTCACGCCGAGCGGGTCCGCGGACTTCGGGTGGACCGCCTACCCGCCGTTGAGCACGCTGGAGCACTCCCCCGGCGTCGGGGCCAACATGGTGGTGGTCGGGCTGGTCATCGGCGGTCTGGGCACCATCCTCACCGCCGTCAACCTGGTCACCACCATCCTCACCCTGCGCGCGCCCGGGATGACCATGTTCCGGATGCCGATCTTCACCTGGAACATTCTGCTCACCAGCGTCCTGGTGCTGCTGGTCTTCCCGCTGCTGGCGGCCGCGCTGCTCGCGCTGGTCTCTGACCGGATCCTGAACTCGCACGTCTTCGACTCGACCACCGGCGGGCCGATGCTCTGGCAGCATCTGTTCTGGTTCTTCGGCCATCCCGAGGTCTACATCATCGCGATCCCCTTCTTCGGGATCATCTCAGAGATCATTCCGGTCTTCTCCCGCAAGCCGATCTTCGGCTACACCGGTCTGGTGCTCGCCACCATCGCCATCACCGTGCTGTCGATGACCGTCTGGGCGCACCACTTGTTCGGTACCGGTCAGGTGCTGCTGCCGTTCTTCAGCGTGCTGAGCTTCCTCATCGCGGTGCCGACCGGGGTGAAGTTCTTCAACTGGATCGGCACCATGTGGAAGGGGCAGATCACCTTCGAGACGCCAATGCTCTTCGCCGTCGGCTTCCTGGTCACCTTCCTGTTCGGCGGCCTCACCGGCGTGCAGCTGGCCAGCCCACCGCTGGACTTCCACACCACCGACACGTACTTCGTGGTGGCGCACTTCCACTACGTCCTCTTCGGCACGGTGGTCTTCGCGTTCTTCGGCGGGATCTACTTCTGGTTCCCGAAGATGACCGGCCGGCTGCTCGACGATCGGCTCGGCAAGGCCCACTTCTGGACCATGTTCCTGGGCTTCCACCTGACATTCCTGGTCCAGCACTGGCTGGGCAACGAGGGCATGCCCCGCCGGTACGCCGACTACCTGGCGCAGGACGGCTTCACCACGCTGAACACGACTTCCAGCATCGGCTCGTTCATACTCGGCGCGTCCACGTTGTTCTTCATCTACAACATCTGGAAGTCCTGGCGGTACGGGGCGATGGTGAACGTGGACGACCCATGGGGCTTCGGCAACTCCCTGGAGTGGGCGACGACCTGCCCGCCCCCGCTGCGCAACTTCGACCGGATGCCCCGGATCCGCTCCGAGCGCCCGGCGTTCGACGCCAAGTACGGCCCGCACGTCGCCGACCTGGGCCGGGACCTGCCGCAGCGCACCACCCGCCCGCCCCAGGAGTTCCGCGAGGAACTGCGACACGAGCGGCACGTCCCGGAGTCGCCGGCGGCCGAGGGCGCGCACGGTGCTCGGGAGGCGGTGGAGTACCAGCCCGCCCCTCAGTCCGGAGCCCGGCCGGTCGAGGTACCGGAGCCGGAGGTGGTGCGCCGGCCCAGCTTCGAGCAGACCAATGAGCCGGAGGGCAACCCGCTCGGCGCCCAGGAACGCCCGGAGGCGGACGAGCGCTGGCGGCATCCGCACACCAAGGGCGACCCCGAGGAGCACTGACCGGCCGCTCGCCGCGCCGACGGGCACGTGGCCGCCACCACCGCGACTCGGTGGTGGCGGCCGCACCGTGTCGCCTCCCGTCGCTCCCTCCCGCCGCGGCGGGCGACAACGGCGGATCTTGGACAGTTGCCGTTCGCTGCTGACGGCAACTGTCCAAGACCTACGGATGGGTGGGGTGCGCGCCCACCCGCCGTCGGCGGTAGGCGGCTCAGCGACGGGGCCGAAAGGCCGCCGGTCAGGGGTGCGCGCCCGCCTGCCGTCGGGCGGCGGGCGACGCGGCCGAGTGGCCAGCGGCCAGGTGGTCCGCGCGCCGAGCTTCCGTCCGCGGCGGGCGGCTCAGCGACGCGGCCGAGTGGCCAGGGGGTCCGCCCGCCGACCTGCCGTCCGCGCCCGTGCGGCCCAGCGACGCGGCCGAGTGGCCGCTGGCCGTCGTCACCGAGCCGGGGCGCGAGGCCGGCGAGCACTGGTCGCGGGAAGCGGAAAGCCGGCAGCCGCCCCGCCCCCGGCCCGGGCGGGCCGGTGGGGGCCACCGGGCTGATCCTCGGCG
>NZ_JAGPYL010000009.1:0-93885 GCF_018070095.1 Micromonospora sp. U56 | reverse complement strand
ACTCGGTGCTGACCATCGTCTGGCACCTGCTGACCAACCCCGAAGCCCGCTACCAGGACCTCGGCCCCGGCTTCTACGAATCGCGGATGGACAAGCACCGCCGCCAACGCGACCTCATCCGCCAGCTCGAACACCTCACCGGTCAAAAGGTCGCCCTCCAGCCCCAACCCGATCTACCCAACGCGGCCTGACCGCAACAAACCCACAGCCCGGCTCCGCTGCGCTACGCCGGGCGCTGCCGCCTGCCCACTCACTCACCGATATACGAGTCTGGAAGAGCGCGCTCAACCGGTCATGATGCCCGAAACGCCTGCGACCGGCCGCTCGCCGGGTTTCTTCTCGCGCCCGCTCGTGACCGCTGCGCGCCACGGTTACTGGCCCGCAGATGGCCCGAGCCGCCCCCGGATTCCTAGCTGGATCGCCCCGTCAGCTGTGGCAGCGAAGGTCTTCCCCACCGGGCTTGAAGCTGATGTCAATCGTGAGCTCGCCGTAGGTGCGCGGGCCTGGCGTAGCACGCCCATACCCAAGGAGTAGACGGACCTGCTGCCCGTTCGTTGTCCGGTCGGCGCAAAGCAGATTCCACCCTCCTGGCTCCAGGGCGATCCTCCAATGACCTGCCGTCAACAAGGTGCGGTAGTGGTCAATGACCGGTTCCAACGACGTGCCCGGCGGCAAGCTGATGTCCGCCGAAACGCGCCCCCAATCGTCGCTTTCATCCCCGCACGGGGCCTGATCGACACGGTGGAGGGTGGTGCCGGATTGAGGAGAGGTCAGCACCCGGTCTCGTGCCAGCTGCTCGGCCAACCGATGATCGGCCTCCGTGCACTCGATCGCCCGCGCGCCCGGGCTCTCGATCGGCTCGGCTAGTTGTTGGACGGCGAGGCCACATAGCACCAGAACACCGACCAGCACCGCGCCGACTACGGCGATGCGGGCAAAGACTTGCTGCGGCATTCGCCGAGGGTAGAACAGGTAAACCGTCGGGGCGGTCCTGAAGGATCTCCTCGTCGGGCAGTCGTAGACCGTCCAGCCTCCCTGAACGGGGACAAGGTGGAGCGCCCTACAAGACGAGTCTCAATGGCGGTTGTCAAGGTGCGGGGCCTTGGCGGGCTTCAGGCGGGCGTCGTTGATGGTGGTTGGAGTTGGAAGCAGCGGTTGTCGCGGAGCAGGGCCCAGAGGACGTCGACGCGGCGGCGGGCGAGGGCTATCAGTGCCTGCTGGTGTTTGCGTCCCTCGGCGCGTTTGCGCTGGTAGTAGTCGCGGTTCGGGCCGTTGATTCGCAGGGTGCTCAGAGCGGACATGTAGAACACGTGCCGCAACCGCCGGTTGTAACGCTGCGGGCGGTGCAGGTTGCCGGTGCGTTTGCCGGAATCGCGGGCCACGGGCGCAAGGCCGGCGTAGGCGGCGAGATGGTCAGGGCTGGCGAAGGTGGACAGGTCCCCGACCGCGACCGTGAACTCCGCCGCCACCAGCGGCCCCATTCCGGGCAGGCTGGGGATGATGCGGGCCTGGGGGTGCGCGGCAAACGCCGCCTCGATGGCCTTGTCCGTGTCCTTGATGCGCCTGCGCAGCTGCAGCAGGTGGGTGGCCAGCTCACCGGCGAGGGCGGCGGCGGTGTCCTGCCCAGGCAACGTGAGGTCCTGCTCCGTTGCCGCGGCCATCACCTGGTCGGCGAGCTTCGCGGCCTGCACCGCCCGGTGCCGACGTAGATGTGCGATGAGCTGGTCGCGGCCGGCGGCACGGATCTGTTGCGGAGTCTGGTAGGCGCCGATCAGGACCAGCGTCGCGATGTTGGTGATGATCAGCGCCCGTTCCAAGGCTGGCGAGATGCCGACCATTAGTCGGCGCAGTCGGTTGACGGTGCGCACCCAGTCCTCGACCAGGTCGGCGCGGTGCGCGACCGACTGGCCGCGGGCAAGACCCCGATGGAGGCCCTACGGGCACTGAAACGGCGGCTGTCCGACATCGTCTACCGGCAGATGGTGGCCGACGCGAAGCTGGTCAGGACGGGTCCGGGAGGACACGCGGGGGCGACTCTGCAATCCAGCGCGGCCGACCTGAACCCCGAGATCGACACTTCCGAAAAGTCACTTTCCGGACCCGCCACACCCAGCCTAGAACAACCCTCGCTGCGGCCTCTTGATGGCATGAAGGAGCGGGGCCTCGCTCCTCGTGGGTCCCGGGCGGGATGCTCGGGGTGCTCACGTCTCACGACGAAGGAGGCCCCTCATGCAGGCAGAGTACGACGGCCGGCAGATCGTGGGTATCGATCTGCACCGGCGCAGGTCGGTGATCGTGCGGATGACCGAGACGGGCGAGAAACTCGACACGGTGCGGATCGACAACGACCCGGTCGCGCTCGGGTTGGAGATCGTTAAGGCCGGCCCCGACCCGGAGGTGGTCCTGGAGGCCACCTACGGCTGGTACTGGGCGGTGGACGTGCTGACCGCAGCCGGTGCCCGGGTGCATTTGGCGCATCCGTTGGGGGTAAAGGGGTTCGCCTACCGGCGGGTGAAGAACGACGCCCGTGACGCCGCCGACCTGGCGGATCTGCTGCGCATGGGCAGGCTGCCGGAGGCGTATGTGGCCCCGCCGGCGGTGCGCGAGTTGCGGGAGCTGGTGCGGTATCGGGCCAAACTCGTCGCGTGGCGTTCGGGGTTGAAGGCGTCGGTGCACGCGGTGCTGGCCAAGCAGGGCGTGCACATCCCGGTGTCGGATCTGTTCGGTGTCGGCGGGCGAGAGCTGCTGGCCCGAGCGCCGTTGGATGGGGCGTATCGGGGCCGGGTGTCCTCGCTGTGCCGGCTGATCGACGCGGTCGATTTCGAGATCGACGCGGTCGCCGGGCCGATCCGGGCCAGGCTCGCCGGGCAGCCCGGTTACCCGGCGATCCAGGCCATCCCCGGTGTCGGCCCGGTGCTGGCGGTGGTGTTCGTCGCCGAGATTGGCGAGGTCGACCGGTTCCCCGGCCCTGCGCAGCTGACCTCCTGGGCCGGGCTGACCCCACGCCACCGCGAGTCCGACCTTGTCGTGCACAGGGGACGGATCACCAAACAAGGCGCCACCCTGGTGCGGTGGGCCGCAGTCGAGGCAGCCCACAGCGTCCCGCACCGCGCCGGCTGGCTGGTCTCCCGACGGGCGGCCATCGCCGAGCGCCGTGGACGCAACATCGCCACCGTCGCGGTGGCCCGCAAGCTGCTCACCCTCGTCTACTACGGCCTGCGCGACGGGCACATCCGCGCCCTCGCACCAGCCACCGCGGCGGCGTGAGCAGGTTCGGACGTGACCGGACGCGAGGTCGTTCTGTGTCTGACCCCCGTCGGCCGACGGCGAGGCCGCCCGCTTGATTGACCCCGTCCGGTCACGGTCGCAAACCACCATGCCCCGACTCCCGTGGGCGAATGGATGACCGGCAGCCGAACCCCTCGGCCTGCCCTTCCGACATCGGCCGGAACCTGGTGACGCGACCACACCCACAACGCCTTCCGGCATCACCAGCATGGCGCGCACGGCGCCGGCGTCAAGGCCACGCCCCTGCGGGGTGGGCCTACGACCCAGCCATTGACCCCGGCACCGCACACACGCCTGCCCGAAACCCACTGCCGGAACCGGAAAAATCAACGTCAGCCGGTCAGAACCCGAGCCTTGACCGGCCCCGCTCCTTCATGGATGACACAGAGGGGTGCCAGACCTGTGCACGTGAGCGTGGACTCTACGAGGCGACCCGTGAACCAAGGATCAGCGCTCAAGCGATGTTTCCCCTTCAGCTATCGTCGCCAGATGCCCGGTGCCCGCACCGCCGTGACCGCCCTTGTCGCCCTCACGGTCGTTGACGTCTTCCACACCATCGTCGCCCTCGCAGCGTACGAGCACCGGATCGGCGTAGTGACCCACGACGGGTCCGGCGCGGTGGACATGCTCGACACCATCGTGCCGCTTCGCGAGCTGTCCGCAGCGATGTTCTGTCTGCTGCTTCTCACGCTGCTTACCGCCTGGGCCGGCGTCGCCAACTGGGCCATCCGGGCCCGGCGCACCGGACCACCGGTCGCACCCACAGAGCCAGTGGCGTGGTGGCGGATGAGCGCCACCATCGCCGTACCCCTCAACCTGATCGCAGCCGTGCAGTACCTGTCCGCCACCGCAAACGGGGGCAAGTACATGCGCACCGTCCTGGCCGAGACCACCCTGCTGCTGGTCGCCGCATCCGTGGCACTCGTGACCACCACGACCGCCGGTACCCAGGTCGTCCGGCACACCGCAGCAAACCAGCAGCACAACGCCGTTGCCGGAGCCACAACGGCGTAGTCGTCCACGTGACGCACGGTCGGCGGCATGTGCGGATGTCCCGCATTCGGGTCAGCGCTCTCGTCTGCCACCATGGGCTCGTGGACGAGCAAATCACGCCGATCCTTCGCACCAACAACGCTGAAGCTGCCATGGCCTGGCATGCGCGGCTGGGCTGGCTCATCCCAATAGCGGTCGGTGCGCCGCTGATCAAGTGGCTCGCCCACCGCGCCCGCACCGCGAACGTGACCATCCCTACCGTTATCGGCGACGAGGTTGCGCCGTGAACGCCGGCGCGATCAGACTTCGCCGCGGACAGCACCGGCAAGGAGCGGACGTGCTAATCGCAAGCCACGCCGCCTACCCGGCATTCCGCCACGTCTTCCCTGACCCTCGGCGCCGCTTGCAGGCACTGCGTCCGTTCTTCGAAGCCACCGTGCGCGACGCGATCCCATTCGGCTCCGTGTACGCCAGTACCGATGCCGGCGCCACGGCCGCCGTCGCGGTTTGGCTGCCTCCGGGCGCGTTCCCCTGGATCGGCACCCGGCAGGCGCGGGCCGTACCGACACTCATCCAGACCATGATCGCCGCGCCCCGGTCCTTCCCCACCTTCATGCGCCTAGGGTCCAACGCCGCACGGGCACACCCCACCGAGCCGCACTGGTACCTCGTCGTGCTCGGAGTACGTCCGAGGCACCAGGGCCACGGCCACGGATCCCGGCTCGTCACTGCGGGACTTCGACATGCCGACCGCGCCGGCACCGCCTGCTACTTGGAGACCTCCGACCCGGACAACGTGACGTTCTATCAACGGTTCGGCTTCACCATCGTCGACGACGCGCTGCCCCTCGTGCCCGGCGGCCCAACCCACATCGCGATGCGCCGCCCACCGGTCAGGTAGCGACCGGCGATTTCAGGTTCCGAGCCCGCAGTCAAGCGAGCTCCTGGCCCGCCTGACCGGCCCCACCCGACGCCTTGATCGAACATCCTCAATTCGGCACGACCGGGTGCCGACTTGATCCGTTGTGGTGACAGTGCGTAGCGGTCGGTCGGCGGCATGAGCGGATATCTGGCTCGGAACACTGGTGTCACACTGGCTGGTCTACCCTTTTGCGTGTTGCAGCGGCAGTCGCCAGTGGGCACAGGCGAGCCGCGGCACGTGCGGAAGCATGCATGCACCGTCTCACCGCTGTGCTGCGCTTAGAGGTCGCAGCGCCGGGCCGTCACGTCTGGCCACGGTTGAAGCCGGAACTTCTTGGCTAGCGCGCGAAGGAGTACTCCCTATCCGGGCGAGCTGGGCTCGTGTTCGGTTGCAGGCAGTTGATCATGCCGTGCGCAGCCGTTCTTTCGTGAGGAGCGCGACCTTGACCATTGGTGTCCGATGATCGATGATCCGTCCGGCTATGATCTTGTCGCTCACCTGCCCGGTGGCGAAGTCCGTAGTGGAGCGGGGGAACTCCAATGGCTCAACCAAAGCACGCTCGCGCCTCGCCGACCTTCCAACGCCAAGCATGGCCATCGCGCCCACTGCTGGCCTTGTCCCTCTCGACGGTGCTACTCGCGGCCGTCGCGACAGCCGTGATCGTCACCGTCCGCCCCTTCGGCAGCGGCTGTGCGACTCCGCCCAGTTCTGCGCTGGCACGGCAAACGCATTTGGTGCCGGCGGCGCACACCGTGGCCCTTTCTCCGACGCCATCGGCCAGTTCGTCACACGACCCGACCAGAATCTCCGTTCCGGTGACCACGCCCTCAGTAGTGCCGACAACGCGATACCCCACCGACGTGACGTGGACCCCCGAACGTACTGTGTTGCCCGGGCCAGCGAGTGCCGTCGTGCCGGTATCCGGGGTCGAGACCAAGGTCGGAGATCTCCCGGTGACGCTCACCCCGGTGTCTGCGTCGTCGCCAACCTCGCTACGAGTGACAGTCCTTGGACCGGAAGCCAGGAAATCGACGGGGGCGAAGGGCGCACTGCTGGCACTCTCGTGCGAGGCTGACCTGGCCGAGGCGGCTCAGGTGCACCTGCGGGTCTACTACTGGGGATTCGGCAATGCGTATGGCGGCGACTACGCCAACCGCGTCGGAATGGCGGAGCTACCGGCGTGTGCCCTGACGGACCCGCGTAGTCGCCACTGCCTGAACAGGACCCTGCTGCAGGCGACGAGAAGCGACGGCGCACTGGCCGCTGACATCACCATCCCTGGCGACGGATCCCTGACGCTGGTCTCCGTGGGATAGCCAGTCGCCCAGCCTGTCACGCACCTCCTGAGACCGGACAGGCCGGCTGCCGGCCGCCGGCGCAGGACAGCCGGCCGCCGGCGATGTGGTTCAAACTTCCTGTACGTCTTCAAGGGGGCCAGCAACGGGCCGCACGCGCCGCCGCCTGGGGCGCGCGTCCGACGCTCCGCTGTCGCTCCACGCCGGCCACGCAACACGCCCGGCGGCTGGCGCGGACAGCGGGAAGCCCGGGGCCGCCGCAGACGGTAGCGCCGAGAGTGGTGGAGGTTCGTGGGCCGGCAGCCGGCCGGGGCGCGGCGGCCGTCGCACGCCGCGCCGTGGGGCGGGTCACCGCCGGCCGTGGTGAGGATGCGGCGCGGAGGATGCGGGGCCGCCCCTCCGGCCTCAAGGGTGCTTCGCATCGCTGCGCGACGGCCCTGCGGGCCGCCCTTGACCCCGGAGCCTCTGCGACCCCTCGCGCCGGCGTTGCCGGCAGGCGGAGGCCTGCCCGAGATGCGCGCGCCGCATCCCCACCACGGCCTCGTCGTGTGGCCCGGCCGTAGCGCCGTCAAGCTTGGCTTGACGCGCATGGCCGGTCGTCGCGAGTAGAGTGCGGGCATGCAAGGAGCCGAGCCCCACGCGCAGACCTGGCGGCTCTACCGGGGCCGGGAGTGCGTCGGTGAGATTCGGGGTGCAGGGTTCTACGACATGGCCTGGGCGGACGGCGAGTTTCATCCGCCGGGCTCGTGCTGACTGCCGTGGCTGGGCGGAAGGCATCCATCGGTCCCGCAATTGCGGTCGGGCTGGTCGCCGTGGCGGTCGGCTTGCCTGGCTGCTCCGCCGACAACCAGGCGGCCGGTTGTACCCCGCCGCCCGACGAGCCGGGCCTGCTCGATCAGTACGCCAGTGACCCGGTGTTCGCGATCCGGCCCGACGGGGCGCAGGCGGTATCCGGGATTCAGCGATCGGTGGCCTGCTTCGTCGCCCCGGACTGGCCCGACGATCCCACGGAGACGGCGGCCGACCTGCGGCTGTCCGTACCGCACCGGTATGACCTCGACGCGCTGACCGAGGCGTATTATGCAGCGGTCGCCGCCGAGGGCTGGCAACCGGTGGCGGCGCCGTCCCCACCTTATGGCGATGTCGCGCTCCGCTACTGCAAGCAAATTCGCGGGATCACCAGCTACCTGCTACTGAGCGCGCCGGATTTGAGGGCCCAGGTTGATGTACGCGGCCCAGGTAACTCGCCCGTCCCCCAGCCGCGGCAACCGACGGACCTGCCGGGAGAGATATTCGTCCGAATATCCGCAGCCCCTACTGAGCCGGCCTGTCCTGAGCACAACTGACACTTACACAGGACGCCGCCGATTGGCGGCTCGCCCACGGACGTAGGCACTTCAAGAGGCCAGGGCAGGTCTGGGTGACTAACCGAGTGACGACCGGCAAACACACTGCTGTACAGCCACGGACGCCAGTGGACCGTCTCCGCAGCTCATCCCTCATGTCGAGGCTGCACTAGCCAACCCGCAAGTTCCTTCGGGACGAAGAAGTCGAACCGCCCCTCCGTAAATCAACAGCGGTGCGGCTCTATGTCATGATCCACGATGTGCGCAGACGGAGCTGGGTCACTTTGCTTAGCTTCCTCGCCGGGCTGGCCGCCTTATGTGGCGTGACGGTGGGGGTAAACAGCTGGCGCAACAGCGAGGAGCGATCCCAAAGCGACCGCACCGTGCAGACGTATCTCGACTCGCTCGCCCGCGGTGACTACAACGCGGCGCACGCACTAGTTTGTACGGACGAGACCGGCGTCGATCGAGGCTCGTTCGAGCAGGCCGAGCAGGCCGATTCGATCCGGTCGTTTGAGATTGAGTCGTCGAGCACCTGGTCATCATGGGTCGACGGACATGGACGCAGCTATCGGGTGCGCGTCACCGGAGCGACAGGTGCCGAGATCGTCGAGGTGATCTCCACGCGGGGAGCCAACAACGGTTGCATCCAGTACCGCAACATCCGACTTCAGTAAGCCCCACCCCTGTAACAGCCACCGCAATCCCGTGCCCGTAGCGTGCCCGATACAGCGGTCAACATCGGCCAACGGCGGATCGCCACACACCTTCGCCGGGTGGGCAACCCTTCCACCACCAGCCAACACCACCCTCCGGGGCTGCGATTTCCAAGCTGTTCCTGGGTCCCTTCGGGGCGCCGCACATGCGGGAAAATGGACACGCCAACCGCCCCGAGGCCCGTAATCAAAGCCGTGGCGCGGGGTGGGAGCACGGCGGGCCATAGCTGTTACCTGCAGTTTGTCACTCTGGCCGTCGGCTGGGGAGCCCATTTTCGGGTCTGACAGTGCAGGTTCGATTCTGGTTACCAGCTTCACGCGAAGGCCCAGACCAGGGCGCTCAGTCCCCGTCGAGGCCCCGGTACGTGCCGGAACTGTCGGCGGCGTCAGCGAACTCGTCAAAGTCCAGATTCGCGATGGTGAGGTTGGCCGAGACGTCCGTGAACCAGCGGGGTGGCACCCGGAAGGTGCGGCCGGGCTCGTGGGCCAAATCGACGGCGAGCAGCGGACGTTCGACGTCGGTCATCGTGGTCGCATCGGCGAAGAAAAGGTAAATCAGCTTATCGTCGTGGCTCGCGGCGTTGTCCGCGTCGACCAGATCTTGAAGGCTCAGGCTCGCGTAGTTCGGGTCGCTAACGCAGGTTGCGCTGTCGTGGCCCCCCCAGGTGTGCAAGGCCGTCTTCAGGGCTTCCCAGGCAGCGTCGTCGGCGAAGTCCGTACGGAGAACCAGCGACGTGAGGTCGTCGGGCTGAGGTAGAGATATCACGACGAGGATGCTCCCAGCCCTCCGCGCGGCTGACCACGCTCTGAGGCGCACATGGGGCACAAGACGCCGTGAAACAACGTCAGTTAACCCTGAGCGATGGCGGCCTGAGACGCCGTGCGAGCAGACGGTGCGCGCCGTTCCCGCTGGTGGCGGGACAGCCGCTCTAAGTTCCGCGTCAACGTCTGACACCCGAGCTGGGTGACCAACTGGGTGACGACGGGCGCGGGCAACGCCGGACGTCCATGGACTCCGGTGGACCGTTCGGACAGTCCAGCCCTGCTGCTGCCGCAGCTCATCGACGGCTAGTGGTTCCTTCACACCGAAGGGTCAGGGTCTATGCGGTTGGCACCGGGGCATGTCGCACTCTCGGCGTAGGCGAGGATCGCTGCTATGGCTGACGTTCCGAGTGCGTCTCGCTGCTCGATCCAGCATCGTTGGGGAAGCAGCGAGGAGGTTTCTTCGATTGACCAGCTCGCGGATCTGCTTGAGGAGCTAGAGGCCGACGACCCGGAGCACCCTGATGTGTGGATCAGCGATAACGAGGCTGGGTACAGCGTGTCGGCGTTCGAGGGAAGCCGAGGGCTTGTGATCTGGGAGGATCACGACGAAGCCCGCGGCCCGCTGCACATGGAGGGCTACTCGCGGGCCGGGATGCTGGACCTCTTCAGGATGGTCTTGCAGGGGCGAGCGGACGAGGTCGATTCGCTGCCCTGGTTGCCGGGATACGGAAACTGACCAACGCTGACGATGGGAGTTCGAACCGAAGCGGCCGCCGTGCCCGATGCGTGCCCGATGTAGCGGTCAACATCGGCCCACAGCGGCACCCCGGCAGCTGCAAGCTGAACGTTCTGTGCTCACTCGCCAGGCAGCCCGACTACCCACCGTGCGGATCAACCCGATTCCCAAGCTGTTCCTGGGTCCCTTCGGGGCGCCGCACATGCGGGAAAATGGACACGCCAACCGCCCCGAGGCCCGTAATCAAAGCCGTGGCGCGGGGTGGGAGCACGGCGGGCCATAGCTGTTACCTGCAGTTTGTCACTCTGGCCGTCGGCTGGGGAGCCCATTTCCGGGTCTGAGGTTAGGCACCTTCCAAACTGACGTGCCGGGCCGTCTCTGGGCCGTCTGGGCCGTCAACGGGCCGTAAAACGCCGACCAAAGATGACCGACGACCCCGCAACACCGAAGAAACGGCAGGCCAGCCGCCATTTGACAGCGATTGGCCTGGTGGGCGACGGACGAGTCGACCTGTACGCCGGATTCTGCGAGCATGCAGATGTGCCCCGGCCTCGCCTCACGCTCATCGCCGGCACCCTGATGCTTGTCTCAGCTGCCGTGGTCCTGTGCTGTGCTCCCGCGTTCCTGGAGCCCCAACCACCATGGGGTGACCCGGTCGTCGACCGGACAGAGTGGGATCGAGCCCTGCCGTGGCTCCTCGCTGCGGGCGGCAGCTTTCTCCTGGTCGCGTTCCCTCTCCTGGCCTACGGGTTCGTTGGGTGGCGAGTGGAGCGGCGTGCCCGGCTCGCGACGCGGGGTAGCTGTCGACAGCAACGGTGACAGCAACGAGCCGGGACGAGGGCAGCCGCCGGCGGCCGAGCGCGGACCGTCACCCGAGGTGGCGTACGTGGACGGACGCTGCGGGACGAAGCGCCCAGAACTTGTAAGCGAGATGTTGCCGGGATCCCGGCCGGCGCACCTCAACCAGGCACTTCCTGGACCGGAAGGGCCCGGCGTGGAACGGTCGGCAGCAACGCTGCGGGTACTACCGGATTACGCTTGCCCCTTCGGCCACCCCGCATGGACATGGATCCCGATCTTCGCTGTGGTGGGGTTTACCGCTTCGACCGAGACGCAATGACCGCCCCAGTCGACGAAGCCGAGGACTCGCAGGAAACCGCCGACAGGCTCGCACTCCTTAGACCAGCCGTGGTCGTGGAGCTGCCTGCGTAGCTCGCCGGCGGGATCAGCGCCAGATCTCTTACGAGTCACTGTCAGCGTCAGCCCGTAGCAGCCGCCGCTTCCGCAACTTTCCTCCTCGTCGAGGACCGTCCACCCGTCAGGCAGCGGCAGTACCTCCGCACGGTAGGGCTCCACCTTCGCCTCGGGCTCCGCGCCGTCGCCGAGAGCGAGCTGGTAGGCGGCCCACGCGAAGAGGATGGCTGTCGCCAGTAGGGCAGCGGTGCCAAAACCTGCACGCCACCGCCTGCGCTCCGGATCTTTATCAGCGGGCGGCGACACGCTAGCCGTTGAGCGCGGCGCATACTTCTGCCACGCGCCGGCCACGAAGCACGTAGCGCCAGCAAGCACCACGAACGGGATGCCCCAGTCGGCCATCGGGGGCCGGACTGGCCCGGCCAGGAAGACCTGCGACGTCAGGTACACCGCAGCCAGCACACCAAGCAGCGCCGCTCCGACCGGTAGGCCCCACCGCGGTTTGCGTGTCAACAGCAGCCAGGCGAAGAGCGGCCCACACAGCAGTGCCGTCGCCACGAGGCCGAAGCACGCCCCAGACCAACCCGTCCGATGCCATGGCGCGATCGAGACGACTGCGGCGCAATCAGCAACCAGCAGCCAGCCCCGCCACTGAAGCCGGTCGACGGCACTCACAACAGCCACCGGGACATCCTTACCCGACGGCATGTGTCCGGCTCCCCCGGGCGGGGGTCGAAGCCTCGTCCCGACCTGATTGCCGTACAGCGCAGAAGTACAGCAACCCACCCAATCGCTAAAGCCTGAGCCCAGCCGGCCAGAGCTTGTGACCTGCGCACGCAGCCGCCAGCAACCGACTTGCCGGCAATCCATAGGTTCAGGACAGCCTGTAGGTATGGCACGGGCGGCCATCCTCGCCTCGCCCATGCCAGCTGCACCTCTGCCAGGGTCCGTTGTCCCGATTAGCGGGCCAGCACAGCCACGAGGATGGCGAAGAAGGTAACCAGCCCGATGATGCCGCTAAATGTGACGTACGGTGACCACTCTTGGGTGTGCTGCCGTTGCACCGGGAGAGGCTGGGTTGGCTGATTCCAGGCCGGAGGCAGTGCCACCGCATCCCGGCGGTCGGGCCACAGCGGCGGCGCGGTGCGGCGTGTCGATCTAGCCATCATGGGATGCCCTCCGACGGCGTCCTGATGTGTTGTTCGGACTTGGAACCGGGCGGGGCTGCGGGGGGTCGGGGCGAGTCCCGCCCGGTCGTGGAGGCCGCGCACCCGGCCTTCCACCTTGACATGCGTCCGACGTCCGGTGTGCGTTACATCCTTCGAATTCCGGCATGCCGGATTTCAGGTGAGAGCCCGGATGGGGGTGCGTCCTGCTCTGGCATGTATCCGTCATCCGCCATCAACTGGCACGGCTCCGAAGACGGGCCGTCACGGCGGGCGCTGCGGATGCCGTGCACGGGAAGGTGGTTTTCCTGGTCAGAGGCCTGGGTACGGTGTCCGCAGCCAGCCGCCCTCGCCGATTGCTCGATCATGGGGAGAACAGGAATGACGACCGCCGAGATGCCCCCTCCGGTCGAAGAACACGCCGAGGACCAACTCAGCAGGGACCTGGACGACCTGCACGTGCGCGCGCGGCATGCAGCAGTGCAACTGGCCGACATCCAGGCCCGCCTAGCGCTGCTAGAGAAGCAGATTCAACAGCATCAGCAACGCCGATAGAGGGGGGAGGCGAAGCAGCAAGAAGGCAGCGCAAGCCTCGATCAGCGTCAGTCCGGGATGTCACGGGATGTTGGCCGCGGGCTGCATGCCGACTTCGGTTGGTACTGTCCAGCACCCGTCAGCAGCCTGTAACCGTATCCCCCCGACGGGGGTCGTCCTTTGCTCGGCGAAGGTCTCGCCGTAGGTCTCGGCGGCTCTCTCAGGTTGACCGCGTGCGAGACAGGACCACCGCCGCGGCGAGGAGGCAGCCCAGGTGACAGGTCACGGTGGCAATGAGGAAGGGGAAGTACCACCACCCGTAGAGGTCGTGGGTGTACTGCTGGCGGGCGAGCTCGATTGGCGCGACGAGCGGTGTGCACAGGACGATCACGATGATCAGCGCGGCAGCGGGAAGCGCCAGGCCGATGTCCTCGCTGTGGTAGGCCCACCCTCGGAGCAGGTAACCCAGCGCTGCGGTGGTGAGGAAGAGAGCGGTCAGGGCGCACCCGAGCACGAACGGCAGCATGGACTGTTCACTGGCCTCGCCGGTGAAGGGGAGCGCGCGGCCCTGCGACACCGCCGAGGCGAAGATCTCGTCCATCCGGGCGAGGAGCACTCCGGTCACCACTACCGTCGTCCCGGCCAGAGCGGTCGCCAGCCAGACCAGTCCCAGGCCCAGCCGACGAGTACGAGGGGTGGGCTGAGGGGACACCGATACGGTGGCGGGCACCGATCGACGCTAACAGGGCGGCGTGCAGCCCCGGATCACTTGGACTCCGTAGCCACGTTCTCCCGCCTCGATCCGATTCGCCTCCGCTCGACGCGGAACGGCAGCAGCGGGACCTGACATCAGTGGTTGACATCAACGGTGACGGCCAAGGCCGGACGAGCACGGACGGGCGTTGCCTCCGACCTGAACGCGGTGGACGCCAGCAGACGCTGCGACCTTTGCCGGAAGCGCCTTGTAAACGAGAAGTCAGAACGGATGGATAGCCAGGCAGGTTGACATCACATTTTTACTTCAATCGCGGGCCAAACGCCTAGCCCAACTGGGCCCCGTGCCTGTCTGGAGCCCAGGCCCCGGGCATTCCCGGGACCGGGGCCCACTACCAAGTGTCGAGATGTCACTAGAAGTACGAGAGCACTCCGGCGTCGACCGCGGCCTCCTCACCGCCCGCGAGCCTTATCCAGTCGCCGTAGCCGTACCTGGTACCTGAGCTGTTGGAGATGTTGTCGTAGTACACCAGGTCGGAGTCGGCCGAGTCGATGTAGATGTAGATGTTCCGTACGGCGAACCGGACCCGGTACGTGCCTGGCCGCGCCTGGGCGACGTAGGTGCCGTCGGGGTTGACGGTTGCGGTGGTGCCCGGCTGTCCGTCTACCTGCGGTTCGAGCTGGATCCCGGCGATGCTTGCAGTGGCGGCGCCGGGCTCGCCCTCGTCCCTTACGCCGTCCTGGTCGCTGTCTACCCAGACGGTGCCCCGGATGGTGACCGGCTCGACGACGGTGACCCGGGTCCGCAGCGTGTCATTGTCGGGATTGACGTCCGGCACCGGGTTGGACACGGTGGCGACCATGTCGAGGACGGTGCCGGGCTGCGCCCCGCTGACCTTGGCGACCACATCGAGCCAATTGCTCCTCTGGCCGGCCCAGAGCGGGGCGTAGGTGCAGCGGTAGCCCGGCAGCCCGTCGGCGGCCGTGTCGCCGTAGGCGCACGTCCAGCCGTCGCCGGATGCGCTGTATGGGACCAGGCCGGCAGGGAGCGGCACGGTGACCGCTACCTCGCCCGACTTCGCCCGCCCGGTGTTCTCCACGTAAGTGTTGAGGCCGACGACCTCCCCGTTGAGCCTTTGGTACTCGACTGGCTCGGCGGTGAAGTCGAGGTCCACCGTGGCGGGGATGTAGCGCAGGGCCGCCGTGCCCGTGTTGTTGGCGACCGACGACTCGTTGCCGCCGCTGGCGGTGGCGCTCAGGGTGAGCACGTCACCGGCAGTGCCGGCGGCGACCCTGACCGGGATGCTGAGCGGCTCGGCCGCGGACTTCGCGGGGATCGGCACGGTGGTGCAGGTGACCGTGCCGAAGAGGTCGCATTCCCAGCTCTCCGGGATCACGTAGCCATCGCCGACGAAGACGACGCCGGCCGGAAGAGCGAACGACAAGGTGACCGGGTCGCTGGTCTGCCTGCCGTCGTTGCGGATGTCTACCGTGAGGGTGCTCCAGTCGCCGCTGTCGACGACCTCGGCCGGGTCGGCGCTGGCGGTGACCACGAGGTCAGTCTGGCGTGGGGCCGCGTTCGCGGCGGTGGGCAGTCCGATGGTGGTGATGGTCAGTGCACTCCCCGCGAGTGCGCCGGCCAGCTGGAGACGTCGTTGCTTGTGCAGAGACATAGCATCCTTACGTCGTGGGCGTGGGGGCGCCGGATCGTTCCGGCCGGGACAGGAATCCGTCTGTCCAAGTTGGATGGCGTGTGAGCGATGATCTTCGTTACATGTCCTGCCGATGCGCTCTTCGCCGTTGGCTCGTGCGCGTCCGGGCATCAGGCGGCGTCCTGGCGTAGCACCGGGTACCGACACGTCAACCCGCCGTGATTCTCAGTGGGGCGGGACGGCGGGTTGCCCGTGCCGGGCTCCACTTGATCCGTTACACATCGACTTCACTTGAAGGGTGCCAGTTAGCCGGCTCTCCGGGCTCGGCTGTCACGGTGCGTAACTGGCGTGCCGCCTATGCTGGGCATGCGATCCTCGACGCCGGTCAAGACGCGCGATCAGCGGCATGAGCGGATATCGGCTGGCGAGGCGTGCGGCCAGTGGGCCATGGTTAGGGCGTGATCGTCATCCAGCGGGTGCGCGTGCGATGGAGCGCGGCTGGGCGCGGCGCTCCACAGGCCGACGCCCGTCGAGGACTCAACCGGCCGGTGACGCTTCCTGCGCCGCTGCCCGCAGGCGACGTCGTAGTCCATGACGTCCTGGCTGATGAGGCCGCCGGCTACACACGTCGCGGCGAGGTGCTGACCGGCGGCGTGAGCATCGCCCGCAGCCTTAATCTATGGCTCACCGTCGACGGCTCGGCGGTAACCGTCGAGCGCCTGCCCGGCCGGGCAGCGTTTCCCCGAACGGGAGTGTCGACCCGCCTGTTCACCCTCACCCACGGGCAAGTCGGCCGGTATAGGGCCAACTTCCGGTTCCGGTTCACCGACTGCGCGTGCGACCCCAGCTGGTATTACGAGGACTGGGCGGTCCATGTCAGCAACGGCCATGTTGCACACGACCGCTTTCCGCGCGGCGAACCGGACCACGATGTCGACAACCGTGTCCACCTATACGGCGGCCCCGGGCGCCGAAGTAACCGCTAGCAGCCGCCCTCACACGCGGCCGATAACCACTCGCCTGAACAGGAACAGCGCACCACCGCGCCCGCAATAGCGGCAGATCCGGATGCCGGGGCACTGTTCGCCCAGCATTGGTGATTAGCGGTGGGCGGTCCAGGGTTCTCCGACGCCCGCGCGTACCGCGCTGCGCCCGGGCGGCAGGTCAAGAACGTCGATCAGGCTTGGTCCTCGTCGACGGCATGGTACAGGTGCCCGGCCTTGCCGGTGCTGCCGCCCGTGTCGGACGCTCCAATCAGCTGCCAGACTCCGTCGTCCGCGTCGTGACTGATCAGCAGAACAGGCTCGCGGCGTTCGAAGACCTCAAGGGTCTGGATACAGGTGGTGCCCAGCAGCCAGTGCCGCATCCACCAGGCTCGCCGATCATGCTGCAAGACGTGGTCGGTGACCCACCAAACGAACGGCAGGTCCTCGTGGGCGCGCGACTGGTCCGCGGTCAGGTCCGGACCGCCCTGCGGGACCCGCTCGAACGGCTCGTCAGTGAGCGAAAACGCGTGACCATCCTCGTTCGCGAAGATGACGGCGTGGAAGGTGCCACCGCCGGGATTGCCGGCACCGATCCCGATGGACAGGCGGGCGACGTGCGGGTCCGAGCCGGTGGTCCAGCCGAACGCGTACGAGGCCAACTCACCGCGCGGCCCCACGAACTCGCCGAACGCACGCCGGTCCATACCCCTGACGCCGGCCGCCGGCACCTCGACGAGCGCACCCTCCAGCACCTGGATATCCACGCCGGCAACGTAGCTGATCGAGAACATCGTCCCGCGGGCGCACGCCACCGCCCTCGGCCGTGCCACCTCGGCGACGACCACCAGCACAATGCCAGGCGGTTCTCTGGCGGCTGTCGCTGCTCGGGTCAGGCGCGCCCGGACGGCGGCAGATCCGGCACCGGATTTTTATCGACGTGAGTAACCTGCGGCCCTTCTCGATATGACCGGTGGCGGTCCAACCATGTCGTAGCGAAGTCGACCAGGCCACGCTGTGGCATGAGATGCGCTACGGTGCTGCCGACCGGTCCGACTCTGGCGGCGCCCGTTGCCTCGTACGCGGCCCCGATGTCGGCGAGGTCCGAGGCGTCAGCCATCGGCGCCGTCCAAGTGACCCAACGGCTGTTGCCGTCCGGTCCACGAACAGCGGCTCCGTAATCGGTCATCGGTGGTTGGGCCTGTCGGTGCTCCGCCAGATGCAGCGACGTGTTGCGCTCGTGCCCGCAACCCAGCAGTAAGACCTTGCCGTGCTCTCGGTAGAGGGCTCCGAGCGGTGACTTCTCGCCCAGCCCTTCCTCGAGTCGATGGTCGCCGGTTATCGCTCTCGCCCGCGTGCCCAGTGCGGCGAACGACACGTGCGGGTGCCCACTGCGCAGGGCGCCTGGCCAGGTCCGCACGGTCTCCGCCAGGACACCCATGTGCCGGCTGGGAGTACGCGCCGGATCGAAACCGGGGTTCTGCTCTCGGATGACAGGCCACCACGCTGAGGGGACGGCCGGGTTGCGCCAGCGCGCGGGGTCGGAGTTAAAGGGTGTGTGCGTCGGGACGACCAGCGTGCCGGCGGGGCCGACCACATCCAGCAGAGCTTGGACGACGGCTTGTACCTTACCGACGACGAACCCCAACGCTCGTACCGACGAGTGCACCAGCACCGTGTCTCCGGCTGACAGGCCGAGGGCCCGGAAGTCGGCGGCCAAGGTGCTCAGGGTGTGGGGCATCGGCTGCGTCACCGCGTCATTGTGCCCACTTGGCAAAGCGACGCCGTACCTGCGCCTGGTCAGCGCATCCGCTCATCGGCTACGAGCGCGCACCCCGCTTACCGTTCAGTCTGCCGAAGCGGCGTACGGCGCGTGGTGATCGCCGGCGCACTGCAGTGCACGCCCGGCGCCAGATGCGTGCACTTGGTCTTGGGTGGACCGTCGACCAGCGGCACGTGCCCATCCCGCCGCAGGAGAGGTGGGCGCGGACCCGAGAGATTCTGTTGGCTAGCCATTGAACTGTTCCCAGTCGAGGCGGGAGCGTAGGGGCCGCAGGGCTGAGCGTTGCCGGCTGCCGACGCTCAGCCAGATACCACTGTCGCCGTAGTCGGCGGCCATGGCGACCAGTCCGGGAGCCACCCAGTGGCGCGTCGGGTCGCCAGGTACACGCATCGGCTGCAGCGGGACGGGAACCAGATCCTCGACGAACCGGTCCAGCACCTCCGTGGTGACCGTGGCAAAGCCGGTGAACGGTGAGGTGCTCACCGCTTCGTTGAGGGCGAACTGGAGCAGGAAGCCGCTGAGGCGTTCCCGCTCGCGCAGCCGCTGCGGGCCGCCGTCGTACCAAACGACCGGATCGTCGTCGGTGGGGTCGATCAACGCCACCCAGACGGCCTGATTCTCGGCCGCGAAGGCCACCAGCGGCTCGTCTTCCAGGTACTCGATCCTGTCGAGCGGCTCGATGAAGTCCTGCCGGCCGAGTGTTTCCTCGCGGCTGGCGGCGATGTCGTGGAAGGCCAGCAACGGGGCCGGGAGTTTCATGGCCGCGTGTTGGGGTGTGGCCGGTGGCACTGGCACATCGGCGTACCAAGCGGTCAGGAAGGAGCGCAGTGCCCGGGTCAGGTCCTGCGGCACATCGTCCAGCCAGTCGATTCCGGGTACCGGCAGCGTCGGCTTCGGCGTCGGCCGCACCTTGTCCAGCAGTTCGGGGGGAAGCCGCTCGCCCCAGGTCAGTTCAGCGAATGTGAGTGACCCCTGTTCCCCGGTGTACGGGTTCATCCCGCGGTAGATGCTGCGGGCTTGGTAGAGCTCATCGAGAGCCAGGCAGCCATCGGCCATCTTGACAAAGCCCAGAAGCGGCTGATTGGCCTGGTTCTTCGAGCTCATCCACTGAGTCGCCTCGCTGGGCAAAGGCTCCCGCAGCACCATTGTGTTCGCGTTGTCGACAGCGTTGCCGTGGGGCCGGTCTCCGGCGTCGACGATCACGACCAGAGCGTCGGCCCCGTACGCGAAGGTGACACCATCACCATGCACGACCTCGACGTTCGGGCCGGCAGCATCCACCGCCGCCCGCTGCGGGACAACCGACCATCCCTCGATCACCGGGCGAGTATAGGAGCCCGGATCGAACCGATTAGTTGATCACGACTAGGCGAGTGTCGCCCCGCGGCGAGGTCAACTCGACATGAATAGCCGGCCTGCGCCTGGCGCCGTGACAGAAGCTTCGGCAGATCAATGCGTCTGGCGCACGTACCCCGCGTTCGGCCTTGGTGCTGGACGAGCAGCGCCGGAGTCGGTCATCGTGCTGAGCGTGGCTAACCGATCATTTGAGACAGCGGTCAAGAACGCGGTCATGGAAGGCCCGCCTGGGGAGGCTCGGCTGGTCGGGCTGCTGGGATCGCTCCGTGCCGCTGACAAGGTGACGGTGGTCGCGGCGTTGGGTGATGCCCAGGGCGACGAAGGTGTCGCGGCGCTGCGGAATCTGCTGGCCATGCCGCAGCGCTCGGTTGATCTGCGCTGCGCCGCGCTGCTCGCCCTCGCCAAGCGTGCAGGCGCTGCGGCATCCGATGTGCTAGGCGCGCATCTGACCGGTGTTCCAGAGGCGGTCGCGGACTACGCCGTCATCGGGCTGGCCGGTGTGGGCGATGACCGCGCCTGGTCCGAGGTACACACGAAGCTGCGGCGGCAACTCGATCGGCCGCCACCAGCAGTCCAGCCTCGCCAGATCACGCCGGGTCTCAAGCAGTTCCAGGTCCTGCTGACCATCGCCTACCTGGCCCGTCACCTGAGCGGCTCGCCCTCCGAACGAATCCCACGACTGGTCGCCACCCTACGGTCGCGGTTCGACCGCCTCTACCAGGTCGAGCAGGACTGGCTGAGCGAGCACTGGCCCGGCATTACCCCGGACGGACCTCACCCAGACCGACTCGCCCCGCCCGAGCCCGCACCATTCCGGGCCTTGGTATACGCCACCCACCTGTTCGGCCCGGTGCACTGACCGTTCCGAAACAGCGATCCTCGGCGGCGGCGCGCGACGAGGACAGCGAAGACGGCCCTGCCAGGCTTCCCTCCCCGGGAACCGGCCCGCACCGTCGGCACTGCGGCCCCACGCTCAGCGTAGATTCGGCGCGTGCTGCATGCGTGGGGACTGACCCTGACCACGGACATCGCGCGGCAAGTCAGGCAATGGCGGGCTGAAGGCTACACATAGCGCGCCATCGCTGCTTGCGCCGACGACGCATGGGGCACCGACTCCCGCGGCAACCAACTGTTCGGCGAAGACTTGTGCCTGGAGAGCGCGCGGCTGCTCGGCGAGAATCCGAACGCCGATCCCTGGAACTGACCCGGTTGACGAGTGATCCTCGACCGACGCTGCTCCCGCTGTGACCCTTGATTTGGTCCGCCTGCACGCGCACTACCATCGGCACATCCGGACGCTGGCGACTGGCGCCGACGCCACTTGGGTGACGAGCGCCTTGCGGCGGATCCGGGCGTGGAAGTAGGCCATGACCGTGTTGATACCAAGGTCGTACGCGCTGTTATGTCTGGCCCTGGTTCAGACTGGTCGGACGTCAAGGACGTGCAGCTACAAGCGCGGTCCGTGGCTTGTTTCACCGTGGTGCACGAGTGGTGCGCGGTCACCCTGGAGGGCGACCGTCAACTGATCCAAGCCCAGCGAACCCAGCTCCAGTGCCTGACGGTGGAATGCGCGCCGGTCGCCGGGGAAGGACGAGCGGCCTGCCAGCCACACGCGCTCACCCACCTTGTAGGCCAGCGCCTGGCCCGGTCGGCCCAGGTAACGCGCGAGCTCGGCGGACGCGTACGGCCCCTGGTGACAGCGGTCCCGCAGCAGTTCCAGCGCAGCATCCGGCGTCCACGGTGCTCCGTCCTCAGACGGCATCGGCAGTCGCAGGTGCAGGCCGATGTCGACCACGACTCGTGCCGCCCGCAGGAGTTGCATGAATAGATGCCCCAGTCGAGCACCCGGCTCTTCATAGAGCCCGAGCTCGTCCATGAACCGCTCGGCGTACAGTGCCCAGCCCTCCTGGCTGCCGGAGAGGCCGCCGAGCAGGTTCAGCCGCTGCTCGAGGCCTCCCCGGCAGACCTCGGAGCCGAGGTGGAGGTGGTGGCCGGGGACGCCCTCGTGATAGGCGGTGCTGTAGGCGTACCAGGTGGGAAAACTCGCTGCGTCCTCGGCCAGGGACCACCAGACCCGGCCCGGCCGCGTCAGGTCCCGCGACGGCCCGATATAGGCAATGCCGGACGACGTGGTCAACCGCGACTCGATGCGCCGCAGCGGGGCGGGGATGTCGAAGTACACGCCGTCCAGCCGCTCGGTGGTGGCCTCCAACAGCTCCTGCAGCCACGCGGCGAACGCCTCCCTGCTGTGCAGCGTGCCGGGTGCGTCGGGGCTGGCGAGCCAGGCGAGCACCTCTGGCACGCTCCCGCCCAGGGCCTTCGCCTCCGCGATGAGCTCTGCCTCTGTCGCTCGGAACTCGTCCCAGCCCCAGTCGTACAGCTCGCGCAAATCAGGCTGGGCCGCGAGGAAGGTGCGCACCCAGAGTGCGTACCGCTGCTGCCCGAACGCTTCCTCCTCAACGGCCCGCGGTGCCAGGTCCGCGGTCAGCATCTCGGCCAGTTTCTGGTACGCCTCCCGCGCGCCCGTCGCTGCGGTCTGCAACGACGCCCGCTGACGCCCCTCGCCGTAGCGATCCACCAGGGCGACATCGTCGTCGACCCAGTTGCGGCAGCGCTGCGTCACGAGCTCCACCTGGCGCCGCGCCGGCAAATTGCCGCGCTCGGCGGCGAGTAGAAGGCTGCGGGCATAGCCGTCCAGGGCCGCGGGGATCGCGGCCAGGCGTGCGCCGACACGAGCCCAGCCCTCCTCGAAGGCCGCGCCATCGGCGCCGCGGCCGGGAACCGCGGCCTCGACGGCCTGGCGGATGAGCTGGAGCGGACCGGTGGCCGCCGCGTGCAGTTCGCGCAGATCCTCCCCGGCGTCGTGGAAGGCGATACGCGCATGCAGCCGTTCGGCGAGGTGGGCGTGCAGCGGGGTCGCGGCCGGCAGTGCATCACCCAAGATCTCGAGCTCGCGCAGGGCGCGGGCCGCGAGATCGGCGCGGGCCTGGTGGCCCTCCGGGCTGTAGTCGGTCAGCCCGTCGACATCCTGCTCGCCGGCCTCGACGACCGCTGTGCAGGGATCGAGGCCGGCCATGTCGCACAGGAGCCGATCCGCGAAGTCCCCGATCATGGGGCAATGCTAGGGCCTTGCCCTAACGCCGACGAGCCAGGCGCACGCTCATCCAACGGCCCGGCCTTGCCGTGTACGGTCTGCCGTCATGTCACTCAAGCTGCTCCCGGTCGACGAGGTGTGGGTGGATCGCATGATCACGCTGGCCGACGTGCCCTGGGAACGGGCGACGGTCGAGGCGATGTTCGTGGAGTGGAGTCTCGCCCGGCCCGACGAGGACGTCGGTTGGGAGGGCGGCCCGGGAGCACCCCAGTTCGCCGTCGACCACGAGGGCGAACCGTCGGGGTGGCTGGTCGAGCTCGGTGCGGCCCCGCCGGATCCGGACGTGTGGGTGCACCTGCCGTGCGCGCTGCACTGGCCGGCGTTCGGGGCGGAGGAGCCGGACGACCCGACGACGAGGACGAGCACGACGAGGACCTGCCCCCGCGGTGGGCTCGGCGGCCGGACGCACGGCGGGCCAAGTTCCATGCCGAACGGGATCGCCTCGCCGCGCTAATGACCACCCGTCTGGGTGCGCCGGAGCGCGTGGTGACCGGAGCGTACGACAGCTACCGGGCGGTGTGGCGACGTGGTGACCGGGCGCTGCTGCTGGAGACGACCGACGACATCCACACGTACTCGCATTACGACGTGCTCGGCATCCGGCTGCGGCGATACGACCGTCACTCACCGACCTGGACACCTAACCGAGGCCGGCGCCGCGCCAAGACTACGGCGCGGATACCGGCGCGGATCGCGGCTAGATGCGGATGCCGTTACAGGACTCCGAGCCGCTCGCCTAACGTTGTCGCGTGTGGCAATCTCGTCGGCGGACATCCGGCTGATCGTCCTGCCGGCTTCGGTCTCCACCAGCGTCAGCGCACCGATCCAACTCGGATCATCCGGGTACTCCCAACTGGCGGGGTCTGCCAGCAGCACCGGCAGCTGGTCCCTCGGCGAAAGCCCGCTCGATATGCGTCAGGCGCTGCCACTCACGAAGGCTCACGAACCGATCATCACATGCGGCACGGAACACAGATGGCGAGCCAGGCGGCCACCCGCGCTGTCAGCGGCGTGTCCGGACGTTTGTGGCTAGGGTCCGTACGTGAGTTCATTGCTGGGTGGCCCGTGGCCACCGGTGGGCTGGTCGGCGGGCTGGATCGAGGCACCCAAGGACGAGGTAGAGACGGCTCTGGCGGATTGGCGTGAGGCCGACCAGTCCAACCCGTCTGACCTGACGGTCGAGCCACTGACTGACTGCTGGCCGGAATGCTTGCAGCAGCTCCTGCCGCTGGAGGCGCCGTGGACCACCGAGCTCCTGGTCGAGCATGGCGGCCGGTGGACCTGCTATCTCAACAACGATCTCAACGGAGGCGACGCGTTTCCCGTGGTGGGCAGGTTCGCAGCGCACATGTCATGGCGAGGCGTTATCTCGGTTCACCAGCCGCGCACGCCGGTCGGTCACGCCTCTACCCAGCTGCAGCTGTTTGGACCACAGGGAGAGCCGCCGCTGATGTACGTGCGCACGATCGCGGCGCAGGCTGAGGACGGCCGCCGGTCGTGGCATGAGAGCGGCCGCCCGCAATGGTTCGAGCACGTCGAGCGGTACTCGAGGCGGCTCAAGCGAGACCGCCTAGACCGCCAACTCCTCGTCGAGTACCTGCTCGCGCTTGGTATCGACGTCGACAACGACGCCGCGTATGGGGCTTCGACACTCATCCGGCAACGGGTGACCTGGTCAACGCGTAAGCAGACCCTGCCGGAAGCACGGAAGGAATGGGGACTCTCACGGCGATGAGCCCGCTGCCCGAACGGACTGACGCTTGAGGGGTGCCTCCCGCCCGTGTCCGAGTCGAGCCGGTCATCCCGCGAACATCCTCTATTCGGCACGTGCGTGCACAGGCATCGAGCCGATGCCTGCGCCGGACGTCTACGGAGAGTGACGGGAGTTCCTGCCTTCCGGCGCCCGCTCGGCAGCGGATGCGGGCGTTGCGAGTTCAGCCGATGCGCTCGGCCAGCGAGACGATGATCCCTTCGGGCCCCCGGACGTAGGCCATTCGCCAAGCACCCTCGTACTCGCCGATGCCACCGACCAGTCCGTAGCCCTCGCTCGCTGCCCAATCGACAGCGGCCTGCAAGTCGTTGACCTCGAAGGACACGTTTCGCAACCCCAGCTCGTTGGCCATGGCGGCCGGCGAGCCCGGCACGGAGTCGGGCCGCACGAAGCTCGCGAGCTCCAGGCGGGCACCATCGTCGGGCGACTTCAGCATGACGATCTCGGTGCGGGAGTCGGGAATGCCGCAGACCGTCTCCAAAAACTCGCCCTCGATGAACGCCCTGCCCTCGACCTCCAAGCCGAGCGCCACGAAGAAGGCGGTCACGACATCGAGATCTGCGACCGTGATGCCGACGTGGTCGAAGCGTCGTACGTATGACATCGACCGTGCTCCCGTCGTCGTATCGAACATGTTTCTGCCACGGCAGGCGGCGTTCACAGTACCTAGGCCAACCGAGGAGGCCGGTCGTCACCGTGTGAATGGCCACAACTCGGCAGATGCGCGAGCGGCTGGCTATGTCCCGGAGGCCATGTACGCGGCCAGGATGTAGTTGGTGCCGGTCGAGGTTCTTGCGGGCCCGGTCGTAGCGCATGGTGGTTCGCGGGTCGGCGTGGCGGGCGGCGATCTGCACGTCGCGCAGGCTGACGCCGGCGTCAAGCATTGTCGTCACGAACGTGTGACGCAGCATGTGGGGATGCCTCCTCGGCATCCGGATCCCTGCGGCCCGAGCCAGGTGCTTGAGCCGGCGGGTAGCGGCGTGCCGGTCCATCCGCCCGCCGAATGTGTTGCGCAGGATCGGCCCACTGGGGCGGTCGTCGACAGCCCGGTCGATGGATCGGGCCACCGCCGGTGGTAGTGGAACCATGACGACCTTGCCGCCCTTGCCGCGCACGCGCAGTACCCGGTGGCCGTGCTCCTCGCCCAGGTCGGCGATATTCGACCCGCAGGCCTCGAAGATCCGCAGCCCGAGCAGGCCCAACAGCGCGACCAGGGCGAAGTCGTTCGGGTTGCTCGACAGCCGGGCGGTCGTGATCAGCGCCTCGAACTGCAGGTGACCCAGCCCGAGGGTCGGCGACTCGGCCGGCACCGTGGGCCGGCGGACGTAGTCGGCCGGCGAGTGTTCCAGGATGGCGTCGATGACGCAGACCCGATAGAACCCGACCACCAACGACAGGCGCCGCGAGACCGTCGAGGCCTGGTACCGACGCACGTCGTCACCGCAGATCACGGTGGAAAAGAACCGGTCGAGGTATGCGGTGGCGAGCGTGAGGGTGGCGGCGCGCCGAGTGGCGCTGGTGAACACGCCGAGGCCGTAGCCGTCGCGGCTGAGCGCATCGAGCATCTGCACCACGCCGGGGAAGGGTTGGACGGTGGCGACGGCCGCCTCGAAGTGGTGGTAAAAAGACTCGAGTTCGCCGGCTGAGATCGTTCTGCCGAGGAAGTGTGCCAGCACCGCTGGCGTGGGCCCGATGTGCCAGCCGGCGACGATGTCGGCCCGTGAGACGTCCGGGCCGCCGAGGGAACGGATCGTGTCCGCGTATGCGGCAGGGGCCGCTGTCATGGTGTCGATCAGGGTGCCGTCGAGGTCGAACAAGACGGCGGTCATGTGACCGTACGGTTGCTGGGTCACGCCTGCTCTCCTGTGTGGCTCGTGGTGGTTCCCCCCGTGCGATGCGGGACGTCGATGCTGTTGGCCGGGCTGGCGGAACCGGTGCGTTCCGGGTCGTTGCGGGATGACGGAATATGACCCAGTAGAGCGGTGTAGTCGCGCGCGCCGAGTCCGGCCGCCTCGGCGTCGGCCAGCCAGCTCCGGGTCGCGCGGGCGAGCCGGACGTCCGCGCCGGCAGCGTCGGCTGCGTCGACGACGAGGTCGGCATCCTTACGGGCCAGTGCCAGAGGGAACCGCGGCACGTAAGCGTCTGCCTCGACCACCGGTCGTCGCCGGTCGGCCTGGGCGGCGAGCGGGGTATGGGCGAGGACGCGCCAGGTGACCTCACGGGGCAGGCCGAGCCCGTCGGCGAGCGCCAGCACCTCGCCGAGCACCCCGACCGTGCCGAGTAGAGAGAAGTTGGCGATCAGCTTCGCCGCCGCGCCGGTGCCTGCAGGGCCGAGATGGATGATGTCGCCGAGGATCGACAGTAGCTGCCGCACCGGAGCTATCGCCTCGGCAGCCCCACCGACAAGCAGTGTCAGGGTCCCAGCGTCGGCCTCGGTCAGGCTACCCAGCACAGGCGCATCCAAGAGGTTGATCTCGTCCGGGAGCGCCGCCCGAAGGCGGCCCTCCGCGGCCGGGCCGACCGTGGACATGTCCACCACCGTGGCGCCCGCGCCGGTCCCCGCGGCGATTCCAGTGGCTCCTTCGGTGACCATGTGCAGGGATGCTGGGTCGGCCAGCATCACGAATACCGTCTTCGCGTTCCGTACCGCTTCCGCCGGTGTCGCACCCACGTGAGCGCCAACGGCCTTCAGCGCGTCGGCTCCGCCCGGACTGCGGTTGCAGACCGTCAGATCATGGCCCGCGTGAACAAGCCGGCGGGCCATGCGCGTACCCATCGCACCCAAGCCGAGCCAGGTGATCGTGGTCATCGGGTGCCTCCCGATTGTGCGCGCAGCCAGTCGAGGACCTGATCGGCGTGCTGGTCCGGCGCGAACACCGGATAGAAGACATGCTCGACCGCGCCAGCGGTGATGATCATCGTGAGTCGTCGGTACAGGGTCATTCCGGCGGCTTCGAAGATCGGCAACCCCAGCGCGTCGCGGACCGCGAATCCCGGGTCGGCGAGCATCGCGAAGGGCAGGCGTAGCCTGTCGACCAACTCACGCTGGTAGTCGCTGGACTGCGCAGAAAGCCCGTACACCCCGGCCGCCCCGGCGTCGAGCAACTGCTCGTGGTGGTCCCGGAACCCGCAGGCTTCGGCGGTACAGCCCCGCGCGCCGGGAATGTTGTCCCAGCCTTCCGGCAGGTCCAACCCGGGCCGGCCGGTCAGCGGATAGACGTACACCACCGTCCGGCCGGCACCCAGAGCCGCCAGGTCGATCGTCGAACCGTCGGTTGCCGGCAACGTCACCGCGGGCAGGTCCACCCCCACTAGCGCCGACGTACCGCCGTGAACTTCAGAGGTCACAAGGCCATCAGCGTCGCGATTCGCCGTTGCGGCTGCCGCGATCGGCATCGCCGCGTTGGCGGCGGCCTCAAGATGAGCGGCCAAGGCATCACGCCGCTGGATCAGCCGCTCAATCCGCTCCGACATGTCATCAATGGCGCGCCGGTACGTGGCCAACGAAGCGGGACATTCATCACCCGAGCTGTGCCCGCCGGCCAGACACTCTACGAACGGGCCGGTCTGCGCCACCGACAGGCCCAGGCGGGTCAGCTCACGGATCTCCTCGACCTGCCGGACCGCCACGGGGCCGTAGTCCCGATAACCGTTTGGTAGCCGGGCCGGCACGACCAGCCCCGTCTTCTCGTAGTACCGCAGCGCCCGTACCGTCACCCCGACCCGTCGCGCCACGTCCCCTGCTCGCATACCGTGACGCTAAACCCGTACCCGTAGGTCCAGGTCAACCTGTTCGACGTCCCGCACGTCAGCCATGGGTATTTGGTGCGGCAATCGTCCGCGCGGTAGGCGATCCGTCGACGATCGACCGGCGTAGGTGGGTCACTCGGATCCGCACTTGAGCCAACCGGTGTCGTCCACCGCCCACGCCACCGGCCCGATCACCTCGTCCATCCGTGCCGCCAGCCGCCGCCGCACCGGCACCACGTCCCACGGACTGTTCGTCACGAAATGGTTCAACGCCTGATCGTGCACACCCTCCAGGCGGCCCGCCATCGGCTGGATCGACTTACGGCGACGTCCAGCATCAGCCCTTGCAGATACAACACGGCCCGGTCCCGCCAACCCGCCCGGGTCAACGAACCAAACACATCCGCAGCGAACTCGGCCAGGTCATCCCGCAGGCGAACCACCTCAACACCGTCCATACAGGATCCAGCGAGCTGCAGTTGCCGCCAACCACTACCGTAGGCCAAAACGTGACAAAGTACTACTAGCATAACGCGCCAGGCTCGGACTGGGGTGACCGAGCTACGTCGCGGCTGGACGGCCGCAGCGGACGCTCAGCGATGGGTGTCTCGTGCCACCAGATTTCCTGGATCCGCCCACGGACGATCGGACCGGTAGGGCGGCGGGGCGAGCCAACGGTCGGCCAGGCGCGAGCCGCTTAACTCGCTCGTGCACGGCTGGACGGGACACGTGTGCGCGGCGGGCGATCTCTTCGTGGCTGATTCGCCCGTGAGCCGACACCAAAGCGACGATCTTGCTGTCGATCGCGTCGAAGTCCCGGCTCGCCAGCGCGGCTCGTACGCCCGCGTCGGCAAGGGATCGGTGTGGTTGGGATGGCTGTCGGGGGGTCACCAGCTGCGGACGCCGTCGGTCAGTTCCCGCAGCAGATCAGCGTGGCCTGCGTGCCTGTTGGTTTCTGCGATGAGATGGGTCAGCGCCCATCGCAGGGTGTAGTCGTCGTCAGTCTGTGTGCCGGTGCCGGTGCTGTCCAGGGCCAGTGAGGTGATGACCTGGTCGCTGATCTCGCACGCCGCGCGGTATGCCGCCACCAGGCTCGCGGTGCCCTCGCCATCCTCGATGCGCCAGTCCGCGTCGGGGTCGGCTGGGCTGAACGGCATCGGTAGCCCGAGTCCGCCCAGCACATTGCCGAACCAGTGGTTCTCACTGGTCACCAGGTGCTTGACGATGCCGCCGAGGGTGGTCGCCGAGCTCACGTGGGACTGGCTGAGTTGCTCGGTGGACAGGCCGTCGGTCTTGGCGACGACAGTCGCCCGGGCGAACCGCAGGAACGCCCAAAGCATCTCCTTGTCTCCCAACTGGTGGGCGGGAATCCTGCGTCCATGGGCTGCGGCGGTGACCGGGACGTGCTGCGACATGAGGTTCCTTAGGTCGTAGGGCCCGGACGGAGTCATGATCCGGTCCAGTTCGTTTCGCGGTGGATGTGTCTGCGGTAGAAGCGCTTGGGTCGGCGAGCATCGTGCCGACGAGTCGACGAGCGCGTCGACGTAGGAGTCGGTCCGTCCCACCATCACAGCCGGCCGGCCCTCCGTGCGGATCAGCACCCGCGGCGCCGTGGTGGTGGCAGGGGGTCATAGCCAGCGCGCACGACCGGGTTCCGCAGCCCTGCGAGGTCGCGGCTCCGTGCCTGCACCGTTGCATGCCACCCTCACCGGCGCCCCCAGATAGGCCGCCCCCAGCTTCGATCAGGCCGCTACGACGGCCCGACAGAGAGGACTCACACCCCTCTCGGCATTCTGGCGGCCCGTCGGACAAACAAGCAGCGACGTACAGCAACGCTGGCAATCGGACGGCCGGAACCCGAGCGCATCCGGGCGCCTCACCTCGTACCCGCCGTACCCGACGTCGCTGCCGGCATCGAGGGATCAGTTCCAACGCTCGGGCTGGCAAGCACTGACCCTCAGCGCAGCAGCGACCTTGCGGTAGGCGCCAACCTCAGCTGTTGCGGGCTGCCCGCGAGCATCGCCGACAGCTCGGGAAGCACTTCGTCTTGCCATCTCTGTGAGCGCGCCAGGCGCTGGACGTGATCCCGGTAGTGGTCAAGGCTTGCAAACCGCGAGAGCCACACGAAGACGTACTCACCGGTGCGTACCGGTAGGGCGGGGTAGGTGTTCTCGGCATGCTCGCTCTGCAGGCACGCCAGCGGTGTGGCGCCCGTTTCGACCATGATTGGCTGCACGTGTCGGTCGAAGAACTCCACAAACGTCTCATCGAAGGGGCCGTCGCGGTGGTACAGCGTCGCGACGATGAGCGACGATGGCAGTGACCTGGCGCCGGCCGGTGGTCGTGCGGATTCTGGAGTCGGGAAGCCGAGTTGCCCATCCACCGGCCGCAGCAGCAGCACGTTGTCTGAGTCAATCATCGTGGCGTTGGCTTGATCTCGGTGAGCCTTCCAGACGGGACCGCCGTAGAAGGAGCTCAACGCCTCGGCCCGGCGGGGCATGTCCTGGAATCCGCGGAGCCAGACGAACCGGTCGGGGTCATCTAGGTCGCGAAACTGCCCTACGACGGCCATGCCGACCGCTTCTTGAGTCTCAACAAACTTCCGGTCGAAGAGATCGATCAGGGCATCGCGCTTGCCGGGATGCAGCGTGTACTGCCTGAGTTCGAGGACGGGATAACGTGCGGCGCTCATCGACGCTGCGCCTCCATTGTTAGAACAACTCTTGTTACAGCCAACGCGATGCGTCGGCTGGTCAACCCCCATGATCGCTATTGGGCCTGCAGGTCCAGGCTTTGCCGCAGCACGTCGGCGATCGATGTACAACTAAGCTCGTGTCGCAGGGCCTGCTCGACCCCGCCGTAGACCCGTCCGAGCGCGGGCCTGATGCCCCTGCCAACGGGACACTCCAGGTTGGGCTCGGTGCGATGCATGCCAAAGAGCGGCTCCCGCTCGACGGCGTCGTAGACGGCAAGCAGCGTGATCTCCTCCGGTGCGCGGGCTAAGCTCCAGCCCGCCCCGGCGCCGCGGCGAACCTCAACAAGGCCCGCCTCGCGGAGATCACCGAGGCTACGCCGAATGATCACCGGGTTGGTGTTCACACTCGCGGCAACCTGGTCCGACGTCATCAGCTCTTGACCGCGACGCTGAGCCAGCGCCATCCATGCCAGTGCGTGAACGGCGATCGTCAGTCGACTGTTTGCCCCCATCACCCCCCCTGTCGTAACAGGTTCTGTTACAGAAGACGGGCTGTCAAGCGCCCGTCATCAGGATAGAAGTGATCCAGCCAGTCGCCATCGGGCCGAAAATCTGGCATCAGCGGCCATATCGCGGCAACGGGCGCGTGCATCCACCATCCACCGCGACGAACATGTTGATGCGCTGGGCAGGTCGCCGCAGGAACCTGGTGATCACGACAACTCCTCAATGGACAGCGGCGCGCCCTGGCCGGAGGCTAGGCGAGGGCGCGTACGTTCATCCTGATGTTGCGCGCGCCGCCGCTGTCGTACAGTCCGGCTCGGCTCATAACGGTGCATCGGCGCCTGGTCAGATTGGACAGCACGGCCGTGTCCCCGCTCGTACTGCGGAGACGGCCACATCACGGCAGTTGCTGAGCAACGCCGCCCTATACGCCGCGGACCTCGTCGGTCGCCCCGGGCGGTGATGGCCCGGCGACCGTCGAGGTCGACGATGCAGGCGGCATCCTGCGACAGCGGGCGACCACGACCGCCTCCGCTGTGGCCGCCCAGGTGCTGTCCGGCGGGTTCACTGCCATCCCTGGCGGAGTTGGAAATCCGGTCGCGTACCTCAGCGAAGCCGCCGTCATCGGATGGACCGGTCAAGCCGACACCGCGCTGGATCCCGACCGGTTGTCGAGGTGGCTTCGCGGATTACTCACGGGCGGCCACCATCGCCATGGCCGGCCGTCCCAGGATCCGACTCACCGCGATCAGGCTGGTCACAGTCGCCGCTACAAGGCAGGCGACGCCCAGGCCGATCAGTTCCTGCCAGGGCAGCTGCACCTGGGTGGCGAGGAGGCTGTGTGACAGCGCCGTGTGGTAGCCGTTCAGTCCGATAGCGAGGAACATGGCCGCCACGCCGAACCCAAGCCCGGTCACCAGCAGCGCTTCCACAACGACCATCCGCCGCACCTGACCGGGTGTGACGCCGAGCAGGATCAGACTGGCGATCTCCCGGTCGCGGCGGCTGAAGGCCATTACGAGCGTGTTGGCGATGGCGACCAACGCAAAGGCTGAGGCGGGGCCGGACCGGGTGATCCGCCGCGACGGTCTGGAGCACGCCTCAGTCCGCAACGTCGCCCGTGAGGCAGGGCTGTCGATGGGATCCCTGCGCCACTACTTCGCGAGTCAGTCCGAACTGATGGTGTTCGCGTTCCGGACGGTCATCGACCGGATCGAGTCCCGCCTCGCCAGCTTGGAGCCCGAGCCCGACCCGAGACGAAGAGCAGAGCGCGTCTTGGCTGAGCTGCTCCCACTAGACGACGAACGGCGCGCCGAGAACGAGCTCTGGCTGGCCTTCACATCCCGCGCCCTGGTCGACCCGGCGCTGCGGGACCTGCGCGACGAGGGATATGACGCGCTGCGGGCCGGCTGTCAAGGGATCCTCACGGACCTCTCGGCAGCAGGTCTGGCCCCGACCGACATACACGTTGAGACCGAACGCCTGCACGCCCTGCTCGACGGCCTCGCCGTGCATGCAGCCATCCGGCCAGACATCTACACCGCCCAATCATTGAAAGCCGCCATCGCCCGTCACCTCGACGCCCTCGCGATCGAAGCCGCCGTTCCGTTAGAGCCTGGTAAATAAGGCCGTGTCTCATTTGGATGGTCGTTGCCCTGGTGTGATGATCTGCTTCCGTGGACGAGGCCATGATCCGTACCTGGGCGCCGGATGATCTGTGGGAGATAGCGGCGCCGTTGATCCCGGCCGGGCCGGTTCGTCCGCAGGGTGGCGGTCGCCGGCAGGTGGACGACCGGGCGGTGCTGGCTGCGATCGTGTACGTGATCCAGGCGGGTTGTTCCTGGGGAAGCTGCCGGAGGCGTCGTTCGGGGTGACTCGGGCTACCGCGCACCGGCGGCTCAGCCAGGGGACCGCGGCCGGGTTCTGGCTGCGGCTGCACGAGGCCTCCCTGGACCGGATCAGCAGCGACCGTCGGATCGACTGGTCGAGGGCGGTGGTCGACTCGATCAGCGTACGGGCGGAAAAGGGGGCGATCTGACCGGCCCGAACCCGGTCGACCGCGGCAAATCGGGCAGCAAACTCCATGTCATCTGCGACCGGAAGGGACTGCCCCTGGCTGTGCTGGTCACCGTCGCGAACGTCCACGACAGCCCACTGCTACTACCCATGCTCGACAGCGTCCCGGCGATACGCACCCCAGGCGGACGCCGCCGGTTGCGGCCAGACAAGTTGCACGCCGACAAGGCGTACGATGCCCGCGAGCTGTGCTGCGAGGTCCGGCGGCGGGGGATCAAAATGCGCATCGCCCGTAAGGGCATCGAGTCCTCCACGCGCCTGGGCCGCCATCGCTGGGTCGTCGAAGCCTGCATGGGCCGGAGCACGCCGAGCCAAGCGGCGCGGGAGGCCGCGCGGGTCGCCGCCGGTGAACTCCGGACGGAGTTGGCGGCCGTGGCGGATCGACAGCCGTCCGTCTGCGTGACGACTGCGGCCGGCGAGCCCGGGCCATGCGGTCACGACAACATCGACGCAGGCGAGCTGCGGAACGCGCTGAACCGAGTGGGTCTGGCCGACCATGTCGTAAGGCCCGCGCGGTCCGACGACATCAACGAGGGCAGGGGCCGTCCCCCTACTGACGGTTCGTCGTGTTGATGTAGTTGATTCCGTTCCGGTGGAGGCTGTCCACGGCGCGTTGCACCTGCGCCACGCTCACCGCCTTGCCGTCCACCGCGTAGATCCAGTCGATCTGCATGTTCCAGGTTCGTTCGCCGGTGAAGGGCAGGTCGATCAGCCAGGTGTTGAGGTGGATGCGCATGGGTTCGCGGGGGAAGGTCTTGCCGCCGCTGCTGAAGACCGGTTTGCCGTCGACGGAGTACGTGACCGTACCGTCGACCGCGGTGATCATCAGGGTGTGCCACCCGGCGAGGCTTCGATTCAGGGCGCGTGTGGTGCGGTCCCCCTGTGCGGCGCTACGCCAGCTGGTGGTGTCGAGCTTGGGACCGGGGGCACCCCAACCGCCGTTGGGTTGGTACTCGAAGTCGAGTTCGTTGTAGCGCTTTGAGGTCGACTCCGGCGAGATCGTGCAGAAGGATTCCATGACGTGGTCGCCGTTGCGACCGGCGGCGGGTTTGTCGGTGAAGTGGATTCGTGCGGCGATGGTGCCGGTGAGGAAGGTGTTGTCGATGCCGATCAGCTCGGCTTGCCGGGTGCCTTCCCGGGTGCCGTCGGTGGTTACCTGCAACTGAAGTACCTGCCCGCCCTGCGCTTTTCGGTTGGCGGGGAAGCTGATGGCGTCCGCTGACCAGGTGCTGGCGATACCGGGCCCGCCGCCGTCGGTGCGGGCCTGCCAACCGTTGGCGGTCACCGCCGGATCGGCGACGTCGGCGTAGTGGAAGTTGTCGAAGAGAGTTCCGGTCGGCAGGTTCGAGGGCCGTGGAGAGGCTGCCGGTGGGGCGCCCTCGGGTTCCTCTCCCCAGCGGAGAACACCGTCGACATAGCCGGTCACGCGGGTCGAGGGCGCGTAGCTGGAGAGCGCCGGATCGAACGAGCGGTCGTCGGCCTGATCCAGGTTCTTGCGGTCGAGGCGGTACAGCTGCAGCCCGATGCCCTGGCTGGTCTGGCCAGGTGCCAGGGTGCCGGCCGCTGAGGTGAAGCCGACCCGCAGGTAGTGGGTGGCGGTGGTGGCCGGTTGCGGCATCGCGCTGACGACCTGGGTGACGTTCGAGCAGCGGAGGGCCGTCTGCAGGCAGTTGCTCGCGTATCCGGCACCATCGTCGTCGCTGAAGTAGTACCGGAGCGTCACTTTGTGCAGTTCCACCGGCTGGTCTGATGTGTTGATCACTTCCAGCCATGGCCGCCCGACCGGAGCAGTGGCCGGGGTGTCCGTCCGGTACCGGACGGTCAGCGGTGAACTTGCGTCAGCGGTCCGGGCGGCGTTCGTCGTCCGCCACACGCCGTAGAGCACCACCCCGGTGGCGAGGACCACCACGACCATGAGCAGGCTGAGCCAGCGGTTGGAGGATCGGGAACGCGACCCCATACGGAGCTCCTTGACGACTGGACACGTACGTACCAGAGAGTGCCGGTAGGGGGCGTCTGGACAACGCGGGCCATCCTACCGACGCCGGTCCGCGTCGTGGTCGCGCAGATGAGAGGCCTCCCTGGTCCGCCCGCGTCATCTCCACTGCTGATCATCCGAACGGGCAGCTGGAACTGGCTCACAGGGGGTCGTCGTCGACTTGACCAGGTCGGCTATGGTTCTCCTGCTCCAGGCTGCGGCAACCGGCCTGGACGAAGATCATCGAGCGGGGAACTCGTGTCACACAACATCATGGGCGAAGCGGGGCTAGAGAAGACCGCATTCCTGGAAGGTCTCCGCTGGAGACACCACGGCACTCCGAAGCCCAGCGGGCCGACGCTGCACGACATCGTCGCCATCATCCCGGCGCGCAACGAGGAAGTCGGGATCCTCACCTCCCTGAACTCCCTGGCCCGGCAGACCTGGCGCCCCGACCGGATCGTCGTGGTCGTCAACAACTCCACCGACCAGACGGAACACTTCGCCCGGCAGTTCGCCGCCGATCCGCGCACGCCGCGCACGGACGTCCTGCTGATGCGCGAGAACGAGCACAAGAAGGCCGGTGCCCTCAACTACGGCATCGCCTGGTTGAGCCAGCGGGTCGGCGGGCGGCTGGACCCGGTCCAGCACGTCCTGGTGATGGACGCCGACACGGAACTGCACCACAAGTTCATTGAACGGGCCCGCAAGGTGATCACCGCGGATCCTGAGATCGGCGGCGTCAGCGCCGTCTGTCTGGGCCGCACCGGGCTGTGGCGCAACCCCTGGCAGAGGTTCCTGCTGGGCATGCAGATCATCGAGTACGGCCGCGCCGCCAACGCGCGTTTCCAGACTGACGTGCACACCATGTCGGGAGCCGGATCCTTCTACCGGGGCGTGGCGCTGCAATCGGTCATCGACAAGCGCGGCGCGGTGTTCTGGGAGGACCACCGCAACCTCGTCGAGGACTACGAGACGACGCTGACTCTCAAGGAATGCGGCTGGAAGGTGACCGCGAACCAGCTGTGCATCGCCTACACCGATCTCATGCCCACGCTGCGCGAGCTGCTGCAACAGCGTCAGCGCTGGGTTCGTGGCACAGTGGACGCACTGCGCGCCCGTGGCTGGACCAAGTTCACCTGGCACTCGATCGCGTCGATGATCCTCGGGCTGCTCGGCGTCGTGTACCTCATCGGCTGGGGGGCCACCCAACTGGCCACCGCCGTCGCGAACGGCTTCGCGCAACAGCCCATCTTCTGGGTACTGTTCGCGTTCTGGGTCATCTACCCCGCGGTGATGGTACGCAACCTCGGCTGGAAGGCGATGCTGGTCGAGGCCCTGCTCATTCCCGAACTGGTCTACACGGTCGTACGCATGTACTGGCTGCTGTCATCCCTGCTCAAGTCCTATTTCACGCCCGTGTCGGCATGGAAGTAAGGCAGCATCACAGGTGAACTCCCTCAAAGGCTTCGGGATCTGCTTCCTCCTGGCGGCGGCCCTGGTCGCCATGCGCGAACTCGCACAGGTCGAATACGCCCTCCTCGTCCTGACGGTCATCCTCATCTCCGGCTCCACCGGCATCTACGTGGCGTCGCGTCAGCGATACCGTAGGGACCGTCGCATCGCCGGCGACTGAGCCGTCGCTGAGCACGCGCCGCCTCCACCCGAGCGCTCCAGCTCCGGTGACGGCACTCGGCCTGCTGCGGCCCTCTGGTGGCACCCCGCAGGGTGCCACCAGAGCGCCAGTACCGTCCGGGACGCAGGCCGTGACGAGCGCGCGTCATTCAGGACCGCCCCGACGGTTTATCTGTTCCACCCTCGGCGAATGCCGCAGCAAGTCTTTGCCCGCATCGCCGGTGTGGCTGCTGCTGATCGTGGTCGGGCTGCTCACCCTGGCCCGGACGCTGCTGCTGTTCGGATACGCCCTCGCGCACGCCCGGCGGCGCCGGGCGCCGGCATGGTCGTGGGGCGGTGAGGTGAATGACCCGGTGACGATCATCGTGCCGGCGTACAACGAACGGACGACGATCGCGGCCGCCGTGCGGTCCCTGGCGACCGGGGCCCATCCCGGCATCGAGGTGCTGGTGGTGGACGACGAGTCGGACGACGGCACCACCGAGGAGGTCGAGCGGCTCGGGCTGCCGAACGTGCGGGTTGCCCGGGTGCCCGGCGGCGGCAAGGCCGCCGCGCTCAACGTCGGGGTGGCGCTGGCCCGTAACGACCTGCTGGTGATGGTCGACGCCGACACGGTGGTCGACCCCGACGCGATCCACCGCCTGGTGCAGCCCTTCGCCGATCCCCGGGTGGGAGCGGTGGCCGGCAACGTCAAGGTGGGCAACCGGCGCTCTCTGCTGGGCCGCTGGCAGCACATCGAGTACGTCATCGGGTTCAGCCTGGACCGGCGGCTCTACGACACGCTGGCCGGCATGCCCACCATCCCGGGCGCGCTCGGCGCGTTCCGCCGGGAGGCCGTGCTCGCCGCCGGTGGACTCAGCCGGGCAACCCTGGCCGAGGACACCGACCTGACCATGGGCATCCACCGCGCGGGCCGGCGGGTGGTGTACGAGGAGACCGCGGTGGCCCGCACCGAGGCGCCGGTCACCCTGCCCGAGCTGTGGCGGCAGCGCTACCGGTGGAGCTACGGCACCATGCAGGCGCTCTGGCGGCACCGGCAGGCCCTGGGGGAACGCGGACCGTCGGGCCGGTTCGGCCGGCGCGGGCTGCCGTTCATCGCCCTCTTCTCGGTACTGCTGCCGCTGCTCGCCCCGGTGGTGGACATCTTCGCCGCCTACGGGCTGTTCTTCCTCGACCGGTACGAGGCCATCGTGGCCTGGCTGGCCGTCCTGGTGGTGCAGATCCTCACCGCCATCCTGGCCTTCCGGCTGGACCGGGAACCGTTGCGGCCGCTGTGGGCGCCGCCCCTGCAACAGTTCGTCTACCGGCAGGTCATGTACCTGGTGCTGGTCCACTCCGTGATCACCGCGCTCAGCGGTGGTCGGCTCAAGTGGCAGAAGCTGCGCCGCACCGGCGAGGTCGCGGCGACGCACCCGCAGCCGGTCAGCTGACCGGCGTGGTCGCGTCGGCCGCCGCCCGCCGGGCGGCGGCCGGCAGCCAGGGTGCGTTCGCGACCAGGGTGCGGGCCTGGGCCGGCCAGAAGGCCCCCGCCGCCGGCTCGCCCCGACCGCACCTTCCGTCCGACTCGCCTGGACTTTTGATCCAGAGCAGCGCCGCCACCCGAGCCAGTCCAGGTTCAGTGGTCGGCGGCTGGCCGAGGGCCTGCCGGATCGGATTGCACCACTGGTCGTCGGGCGGCGCGGGCAGGCCGTCGCGCGACGTGTCGATGACCATCTCCCGGCCGCCGACCAGCTCCGACAGGCGCAGCCCCCACCGGTGGCTGTCCGCGGTCGAGTGCCGGTTGGCCACGTTCACCGCGAACCCCTCCGCCCGCGCCACGCCGGACCGGCGAAGCCGTCCGGCCATCTCCTCCGGGGTCCCCGCTCGCCGCAGCGGTCGCGCTCCGGCCTCCCGACCGGTCGCCGGGTGGCATGATATCCGGCGTGTCCGCCCCTGGTGATCTGAACAGCCCCGGCCTGGCTCGACCGACCAGCCTGTTACCGCTGGTCCGTCCAGCCGGCAGCCGGCACCGGGCGCCGGACGACGGACGCCGGCTGATGTGGCTCGCGGTGGGGGTAGCCGCCCTCGTACTGGTGGCCGCCCTACTCGCGGTGGTGTTCGCCGGTGGCGAGGAGGATGGCGGTCCCGTCGCCGGCCCCACCGTGGCGATCGGCACGTCCGCCCCGGTCGAGGCCACCGAGCCCGTGACCGACGAGATCTCGCCGACGCCCGCTGGCTCCCCGTCCCCGTCGTCGAGCGCGCCGCGGCGCTCGGCCACCCCGGCGGAGCTCGCGGCGGGGCTGCGCGCCACGGTGGACGAGCTCGTGCAGGAACGGCAGCTTCGCTCCGGCGGCGGCAATGAGCTGCGGAAACGGCTGCGGGAGGTGGAGGAGAGGATCGCCGACGGCGAGCCGGACAAGGCCCGGGAGAAACTGCGCGAGTTCGCCGAGAAGCTGGTCAGCCTGCGCCGGGAGGACAAACTGACCGCGCGCGGGTACGAGGTCCTCGTCGCCGGGGCGACGCAGCTCGCCCAGGCGCTGCCCGCCCGCTGACGCCGGGCGCGTCACCTCGACGGCTCGCCGGCCGGGTGTTTCCCCGGACGGCGGCCGGGAGCATCGTTGCGTTCATGGACGCCGGGTCGATGCTGGACGGTCGCTACCGGCTGCTGGACCGGCTCGGGGCGACCCCGACCGGCTGAGCGAAGGGTTGCTGGGCACCCCGGCTTGCCTGGGCCCCGAGCGGCTGGAACAGGGGGCGTCCACCGGCCACCGAAGCGACCTCGGGCCTTCGGCTCACACGACGTCAGTTCTCACCTGCGGATATCGGCCCGGCGTGTCGTACAAAAATGCCTCGAACGCTGCCAGGGAAAGTGGCTGTGGTGGGGGAAGGCGGTCTGGGATGGCGCGCAATGCCCGTTGATAGCCGAAGAAGGCGTGTGGATCGTTGGGATATCGGCTGGGCGAGACGCCTGCGAACTTTCCGGCGACCCGGGCCCGCCGCAGTACCTCGCGCCACTGATCCGCGCTCGCCGTACCGACCGAGTCGACGCCGTGGCAGAAGAGCCCGAGGTGCAGGTGGTCGTAGCCGTCGGCGCTGTCCAGGTAGCGGTGCAGGCCGGTGAGCGAGGGATGGACCGGGAAGGCGGTCCAGTACGGCACCGCGCCGGCACGAAGCGTCCACCACGGGTCCAGCAGAATGAACGAGTCGATCAGCAGCCGGTTGGCTGGCAGACCGCGTTGCCGGTACCACCAACGGTACAGGTCGGCGACCACCGGGCTCAGGCTTTCCGGCTCGTCGAACATCAGACGGCTCGCCCGATACCCGTGGCGGTCGGCGAAGGCAGCGACGTCGTCGCGAAGCGCTGGCTCGAAGCCCCATTCCGCTTCCGGGCTCTCGTCATCGGCAGGCGGTGCCCGCCATTCTGTTACCGCAGCGCCGTAACGGCGCAGGTAATCTGTGATCCGTTGACCGCCGTCGCGATACTCCTGCGGCGGTATTCCGCCAACGGCTCCGAATTGGAACAGGTGCCGCTCGCCGACGCGCGTGGTGGGCCACAGCTGGCCGCATTCGGCGGTCAGGATGATGCCGCCCGGTTCGAGAACGTCGGTGAGGAACTTCTCGTACGCCGGGCCCAGCCGAGTGCGCTTGACGCGGAAATACGCCATCCGGCGCAGGGTAAGACGGTCCTGGTTCGGGTCGTGCATGTGATGCAGCACCAGGTCGGGGTTGCGGTCAAGCAAGCCGCGGGCGGTGCGGTCGAACGCGTGCACAGCACCCATCGGGTCATCGGGCGAGACCCGGCGCTGACGTACGGGCAGCAGCAGTGTCTGCGGCAGCCAGGGCACCCCGAGCGCGGCACACAGGTGCGTCAGCGCGCCGTTGGAGGATCCGATCACCACCACGGGATAGCGGCGCTGCGGATACAACCCGGCAATTGACGCCGCCACCGCGTCGATGTCGAGCGCAGCGATCTCCGACTCGGGCCGCCCCTCAACGCCGCTGAACACGCTGTAGATCCACTCGCGGGTGCCCGTCGGCAAATGGGCCGCCAGCGCTGCGGCGGGCCGCAGGGCCCGGAGCGCGGGTTTGCCGAGCGGCGGGGTGTCCCGGCCGTGCAGGAACCGGCTCAACGCCACGACCATGGCGGACGCGGAGTCGAATCCAGCGACCTGGCGTGGCAGCTTCATGGCACCTCCGGCCGGTTGATACACGTCTGTGCGGGTATAAACCAGACTATGCCCGACGTTTCCCTCGGCGTGACCGCGTCGTTTCATGACGGGGTCCTGGGGCGGATACGCAGCCGCTCAATCGGCGTGCCGCGAACCGACGTGCCGGAGGTCGTACTCGTGCAGGGTATGGCTGTGGCCAACTACCTGCTGCCTGGACTGGCCGCGTTCGGGCAGTGGACTCGCGCGCACCTGTTGGAACTGCCTGGCTTCGCCGGCAGCGGCGATCCACCGCACGAGCTGTCGGTGCAGGAGTTCGGGCGCGCCGTTGCTGACTGGCTGGCCGCCCGAACGCTCGGCCGGGTGATCCTGGCCGGCCATTCCAGCGGCACTCAGGTCGCCGTCGAGGCCGCCGCGGATCATCCTGCGGTGGCGGGGCTGGTGCTGGCCAGTCCGACCGTCGACCCGGCCGCCCGTGGCCTGCTGCGTCTGCTCGTCCGATGGCAGCTCGATGGCCGGCGCGAGCCTCCGGGCCTGACCCGGTCACACTGGCCGGAATGGAAACGCGCCGGCCCGCGCCGGCTGGTCCACCTGGTGCGGGCTCATCTGCGGCATGGCATGGAGGATTCCCTGGCTCGGCTGACTGTGCCGCTGCTGATTCTGCGCGGTGAACAGGACCGGCTGAGCACACCGGCATGGGGGCGCCGACTGGCCCTCATCGTTCCGGACGGCCGATACGCCGAACTTCCCGGCGCTCACACCTTTCCCTGGCTCGACCCGCAGGCCTGGTCCGAACCGGTGCGCGAATTTGCCGAAGCGGTGCGGTGACAAGCGCACGCACGAAAGCGCCGAGTATCCGCCCCATGCCCGCCCGGCATGTTCGCCGCTTGGTTGGGTGCCCACCCCGGCGCCGAGGCGCTCTGCCCGGGTCGTGGTGGTCGAAGAACAAGCCCCGCGAGCGAGGGTCATCGGCGGCGCCAGGCGGCGACACCCGCCACTGTCCCGGCCACCCCCATGGCGGCAGCGAGACGGTGCCGGGACAGCCACGCCTGCGGGCTGCGGCTGTGGGCGCGGCTGGCGAAGTCACCGTGCGCGCCGTAGTCGTGCCCGCCCGGCCCGTCCAACGGATGCCACAGGTTGTTCGGCCGATCATGGTCGGCAGGGCGGTCCGTCTGCTGCGACTTGTAGCCCGTCCGAGCGAGGTAGCGGTCGAGCAGCCCCGGCACGACGCGGTTGCCGAGGATGGTCAGCGCCGTGGACGTGCCGACCCAGTACTCCCGACGGCGGGGCCGGTACGCCGCGCCGACGATCGCCCGGGCCGCCACCTCCGGCTCGTAGATCGGCGGCACCGGTTCGGCGTGTCGCGGAAGGCGCGACAGCAGCCAGTCGAACTGCGGGGTGTTCACCGCCGGCAGGTGCACCATCGTCACCCGCACCTTGCTGCGCTCGTGCAGCAGCTCGCAGCGCAGCGACTCGGTGAAACCGACGATCGCGTGTTTCGCCCCGCAGTACGCCGCCTGCAGGGGGATGCCCCGATAGGCCAGCGCCGAGCCGACCTGGACGATCGTTCCCCGGTTCTGAGGGGTCATCTGGGAGAGGGCCACCCGGGTGCCGTGCACGTACCCCAGGTAGGTGACCTCCATGGCGCGGCGGAACTCCTCCGGCCCGGTCTGCTGAAACGGGGCGAAGACGGAGCTGAACGCATCATTGATCCACAGGTCGACCGGCCCCAGCTCCGCCTCAATCCGCCGGCCGGCGGCGGCCACCTGCTCGTAGTCGGCCATGTCGACCTCGATCGGCAGCGGCCGGCTGCCAGCGACCCGCACCTCTTCGGCTGCCGCGTCCAACCCAACCCTTCCCCGGGCCAGCAGCGCGATGGCAATCCCGCGCCGGGCGAGCAGACGCGCCGTCGCCCGGCCAACCCCCGCGCTCGCCCCGGTGACCACCGCCACCCGGATGCCGTGTCCGCGCCCAACCATGTCCGACTCCCGTCGCCTGCTCCTCCGGTCCTACCCGTCCGCAGCTCGCCCAGTCAGCCAACGGGAACCGAAGTGGCGATCCGTCCCTATCGCGGCTTCGGAAAGGGATGGGCTGGTGGCGATCAGCGTCCACGGCGCGGTGGAGCTCACGTTTCGACGGAGCTGGCGGTCCCGACGCCGGCTGAGGTCGTTTGCCGTCCGAAGCTCCGGGAAGACGACGGGCGACAGTGGTGCGGAGCCGCCCGCGCCACGGCACCACGGGGAGGTCGACATGGGTAACCGGGATCAGCTGCACCAGCTTCGCCAGCAGGCGCACGACGCGGGCATCGAGGGCAACTCCAAGATGACCGAGGAGCAGCTGCGCGACGCGCTGCGCAGGGTCGGCAAGGGTGAGCAGCCCCAGATGGCCAAGCAGGAGGCCAAGCGATGACCCGGTGAGCAGGCCGGCGCCGGCCGTGGTGCCGGTGCCGGCGTTGCCGGCGTCGTCGCAGCTGATGGCGGCGAGCAGCTTCCGCAGGCTCGCTCGCAGGCGCGGCCCCTCGCCGGTGCCCTCGGCGCGTCATTCCTCAGCCGGCAACGTGACGAGGACCAGGCCGGGCGGCCGGATGCCGAGGGGAAGCAGAAAGAGCCGTCGCTGCCTCCGCCGGGCGCGGGCCGCGGGACGTCCCGGCTGCCCGGTCGACGAGGGCCTGGGCCACGTCGCGGACCTTGCGGTTGGAGTCCTGCGACACCTTCGCCAGGACCGCGAACGCCTCCGCCGGGCTGCAGCGGCGCTCGCCCATGATGATGCCCTTGGCCTGCTCGATCACCGCGCGGTTCGCCATCGCCTCCTGCATTTGCCGGGCCAGGGTCGCGGTGCTGTCGTAGAGCTGCGCGTTGGCCAGAGCGACCGCGGCGTACGCGGCGAACGTCTCCAGCACCGACACCGAATCGTCGTCGAAGGCGTGCGGCGCGCGCGTAGACGTTCAGCGCTCCGACGACCGCCTCCTGCACCGGCAGGCCGATCGACACCGAACTGCCCACCCCCGTCTTGCGGCCGCGATCGGCCCAGTCGGGCCACCGGTCGTCGGCGGCGAGATCGGGCACGGACATGACATCACCGCTGGTGGCGGCGTCCAGGCACGGGCCACGGCCCTGCGCGTACTGCCGCTCGTCCATGTCACGGGCCAGGTCGTCGGTGAACGCCGCCGTGTACCCCGTCCCGCCGCGTACCAGCGTCACCGACGCCTCCACCGGTGTGGGCAGCACCCGCTTGGCCAGGTCAGCGACCCGCTGCAGGACATCGTCGAGACCGACCTCGCCGAGCTTGATACGGCCGAGTTCGGCGAAGGCGTCAGCGGGGTCCGTCGGCAGGGGGCGAGTCATGGCACCAAATCCTCATGACCGGCACGCCCAACCCGGAATCGAAGCCGAGGAGAACGCGCGGATGGCAGCCCACGCCTGAAGGGCCGCTGCACGAACCCACCAGGGCGGAGCTGGGGACCCACGCCGCTTCCTTGACGCCGGTTCGCCGCACCCGATACCGCGGATGCGAACTACAGGGCCCCCAATGTACTTTCCCTGCCGCGGAGAGCGTTCCCGCGGAGTAGGCAGGATTCGGGACACGAACGAGTAGGCGGGGATCTCCGGGGCGTGAGGTCCGAGGGCCAGTCCGGCAGTATGGCGGCTCGGGCGGGTGACGTGCGACAGGCGCGCGCTGGCGAACAACGCCGTCACCTTCGCAGGGACACGGTCTTATCAGGACCGGAGCCAAGAGGACGGCCGCACAACTGACTGTTCAGTCAGCAGTTGCGTCGATCCGCACCGCGCATCGAAATGGTTCTCTACCATCACGACAGGCCACCACAACATCCTGAAACGGTGCGCAATCGCCTCCTGACGCTTGGTCACTCGACTGCCTATACGGCAAACTCCTGAACGTTGCTGACGAGGAGATACCAGTGGATGTTTTCCGCGGCACCTCGATCATTCGCAACACCGTCAGCCAAACCACCTCCACCATCAGTCGGGACCCCCACGCCCCACCGGCCCTCACCGAACACGCCGAGGCCGTCGGCGCGCTCCTCAACGACATGATCACCTGCGTCCTGACCGAGGACACCTGGCCAGGGCCCCTCGTGCTCGTATCGCTGTGCAGAACACTGGACATCGACCGCGCGGGGCTGGACCTTCTGGCGCACCACACCCTCACCGCCCTGCTCGCGCAGCAGCCCGGCCCGGAAGCCCTCGTGCGCACAGCAGCCACCTTCGCCGCGGCGACCTGTCACCTACCTGTTGCGGACGATCGGCACCGGAAACCGCACCTGTCCAGACCGACGCATCGAGCCACCGCTCCGGCCGAGACACACCTACCCATGCCACCCACCTGGGCCTGCAGCGGCTGCGCTCACGAATGGCCCTGCGCCACGAAACAGAGCCAACTTCTCGCGGAATTCGGCGGAACCCGGCCGGCGCTCGGCATCTACCTGGGCTCCTGCTTCAGTGCAGCCCTGTTCGATTTGCCTCGGGCCGACAAACAACAGCTACGACACCGCTTCCTCGGCTGGCTACCGCGAGGGACCTTCTAGGCGAGGCGGCGGCAGCTGCGCCTACCGCCCACTCGTCGTGCGCACCATTCCTGGCTCGTACTGGGCGTCGAAGACCACGAACGCGGACGACACTGGCAGGTCGAGCACCGGGCTGAACCTACGTCACACAGACCGTGGGCAGGTGCCGGGTGCTGGGTGATCAGTCCTTCCCGCGACCAGGCGGGCTACTTCCTCGCCGGGTACCGACGTACCCGCGGATCGGAGCCGGCGTCCCCGCGACCAGCGGGCGGACGCCGGTCGGTGCCCTGCGGCGGTCTGCGCCGCACGGCACCGCCCGCTTGGCCGGGGGCGAGGGTGGCACCACGCGTCGCGGCCGGCGGGCGGCCCGCTGCGGCGGGGGTGCACGACGGATGGCAACGGCGGGTAAGGTTCAGGGTGTGTCGCCGGGCGGTTGCCCGTGATCGAGACACCGCCGCCGAGCGCCAGTGCGAGCGCCGGCCGGTTACCACGAATGCGCGGCGAGAACTGCCCGCGAACCAGTGCGCTCCTCACCTGCCGAAATGGGACTGTTGCATGACATCGAACGACAATGATCGCTCCGCGTTGTTTCTCGCCACGCCGACCACCGACGAGCTCGACGACCCGGGCGTGACCTTCGACGGCAGCGAGGAGGCGATGCGGCAGCTGCGCCATCCCTTCACGGTGACGCCGACCCGCCCCTCGAAGCGGCCGACGGCGACCAGGGGTGACGACCCGGAGCAGCGCGACTGACCCGACGCCGTCGGCCACCCGTCCCACCGACCACGGGCAGACCGCGGTCGAGGAGCGGCCGAGCAGGCCGACGCCTTCGGGACCGGACCAGACCCACGAGGTACGCGGGTACCCGGCTTCAGCGCGGTGCGGCGTCCGTCCGCGGCTCGCCGGATCCGATGTCGTCCAGGTGGCGCAGTGCCTCGGCCCACGAGCGGCCGAGGCTGGTCTCGTGGTAGTCGATGTCGTGTTCGGCGCAGAACCGGCGGATCAATGGCCGGGCGTGGCGCAGGTTGGGGCACGGCATGCTCGGGAACAGATGGTGTTCGATCTGATAGTTCAGCCCACCGAGCAGGGCGTCGACGAACCGCCCACCGCGCACGTTGCGGGAGGTGAGGACCTGCCTCCGCAGATAGTCGAGGTTGTCCTCGGCGTCGAGGATCGGCATGCCCTTGTGGTTGGGCGCGAACGAGCAGCCGAGGTAGAGGCCGAGCAGCCCCTGGTTGACCGCGATGAATGCGACGGCCTGCGCCGGGCTCAACACCAGGAGGACGGCAGCGAGGTAGCCGCCCAAATGCAGGGCGAGCAGTCCGAATTCGGCGGGCCGACGCGCGATGCGGCGTGGGCCGAGGAGGGCCTTCACGCTGTTGGCGTGCAGGTGCAGGCCTTCCAGCAGGAGCAGCGGGAAGAACAGGTACGCCTGGTAGCGGACGACGAGCGCGCCGAGGCCGCGCCGTCGCCGGGCCTGGCCGGTGGTGAAGGACAGCGGCGCCACGGTGATGTCGGGGTCCTTGCCCTCGGTGTTCGGGTGGGCGTGGTGCCGGTTGTGCTTGTCCACCCACCAGCCGTAGCTGAGCCCGGTCAGCAGGTTGCCGTGCACCATGCCGATCAGGTCGTTCCCGCGCCGCGTACGGGCTATCTGCCGGTGCCCGGCGTCGTGGCCGATGAATCCGGCCTGCGCGAAGACCACCGCGAGGGCCGCGGCGACGCCCAGCTGCCACCATGATTCACCCAACCGGGCGAACAGACCCCACAGTCCGACGAAGGACGCGACGACGAGGCCGATCCGCACGGTGTAGTGCCCCCGCCGCCGCTTGAGCAGACCCGCGGCCCGCACCTGCCGGGACAGGTCGGCGTAGTCACTGCCGCGCTGGCGGTCGGCGCCAATGCTGGTGTCACTCACGATCGCATGCCCACTCGTCGCAGTCCGCCAGTTGATCAGCGGCGTCGACCCGGTCCTCCGGTCACCCGCTCCATGAGCTGTCGAAGCTTCTGCTGGGTGCTGGGTTTGGCCGCCTGGGTGCGGCCGAACCGCATCAGGTCACGACCCTTCGGGCTGTTGAGCAGACCCTTGATCCGTTCAGTCATCGATCCCGACGTCACGATGCACTCCCCTCCTGACGGCCGGCTGCCGGCTGACCCGGTGCCCTTTCACCTTCAGTGTCAGCCATCGCCGAGCCGTGTCGGGGCGGATTGGGTGATCCTCCCGCCGTCGCCGAGCCACCGGCCGCCACGCTGGGACACCTCATACTTTCGGCTAGCACTTTATCCGCCTTTCGGGTAGCGTTCGCGGCATCAAGTGACCGACATGACGCGGTGGCGAGGCCCGTGATCGTGGCCTTGCGACAGCGCACCAGCCCGTACGTGCGCTCCGGCGACAGCCGGTTCGGAGATCTTCCGGTCGTTTCGATCAGCGGGCCCGGGCGGGAAGGCCACACTCATGGTCACCACCTTCGAACCGACGACCAGCACCAGCTTCGGCCAGCGCAGCGGCGCGCAGAGCGCGGACAGCGCGGATGCCCTCCTGGCGACGATGGCCGCGACCCCGGCCGGCGACCCCCGTCGCCCGGCGCTGCGGGAACGCGCCATCGAGGCGTGGTTGCCGCTCGCCCGCCACCTGGCGCGGCGCTACTCGGGACGCGGCGTACACGACGAGGATCTGGCCCAGACCGCGGTGGTCGGGCTGATCAAGGCCGTCGACAACTTCGACCCCACCCGGGGCGTCGACTTCACCGGGTACGCCATCCCGACCGTCATCGGCGAGATCAAGCGGTACTTCCGCGACCGTACCTGGGCCGTGCGGGTGCCCCGCCGCCTGCAGGAGCTTCGTCTGTCGATCACCGAGGCCAACAGCACCCTCAGCCACACCCTGGGGCGCTCACCGACCGTGGCCGACATCGCGACCTACCTCGACCTGCCCGAGGAGACGGTCCTGGAAGGACTGGAAGGGGCCCGCGCCTACCGCGCCACCTCCCTGTCCACACCGACCGGTGCCGACGGCAGCATGGAACTCGGCGACACCCTCGGCGCCCACGACCACGGCCTCGACCTCGTCGAGCTCCGCGTCGCCCTCGGCCCGGCCCTCGCCACCCTGCCGGAACGCGAACGCCGGATCCTGACCATGCGCTTCCACGGCAATCTCACCCAGGGCCAGATCGCCGAGCAGATCGGCATCTCGCAGATGCACGTCTCCCGGCTCATCACCCGAGCGCTCGCCACCCTGCGCGGCCATCTCTCCGACGAGCGCCCCTGAACCGCCGGTCCCATCAGGCCCGCAGCCCCGGCGCTCACCCGTCCCGGCCGCCGCGCGGCGGGGATTCCACCATCGCCGCGACGAGGGCGGCCACCGGTACGGTGGCGAACCCGACCCGGGCGTCGCTGGCCCCGTACGGCAGCCACAGCTCCCCGGCGTGGACCAGCCCGCCACAGGAGTAGACGACGTTGGGCACGTAGCCGTCCCGGTCCGCCGGGTCGGGTGACAGGAGCGCGCCGGGAAGCTGCGCGATTACCTGCTCCGGTCGATGCAGGTCGAGCAGGAGCGCCCCGACGGCGTACCGGCGCATCGGGCCGACCCCGTGGGTGAGCACGAGCCAGCCGGCGTCGGTCTCGATGGGGGATCCGCAGTTGCCGACCTGGATCAGTTCCCAGCTGTCCCGGGGGGCGTGCAGCGGCGTCGACTCCTGCCACCGGTTGTCGCCGTCCAGGCAGGTCAGACCGATGGTCTCGCCGTCGGAACGGCACAGCGCGAGGTGACGGCCGCCGACGGTACGAGGAAACAGCGCGACGCCCTTGTTGCGGGCGCCCGGCCCGCGCATCGGGGTCACCTCGAAGCGGCGCAGGTCGGTGCTGGCCAGCGCGCGGGTGGCGATGCGCCGTCCGTCGTAGGCGGTGTAGGTGGCCCGGTACACCGGTCCGGACTCGTCGGTGAACCTGACGAACCGGGCGTCCTCCATGCCGTTGCTCTCCGCCGGAGTGGCCGGCCAGAGCACCCGTTCGTGCAGGGCGGTGTCGGCAGGGAAGGTCGTGGCGTAGCTCGCGGCGTCGATGCGGCGCAGGTGTTCGAGGGTGTCCAGCCCGGTGCTGCGCGAGAGCAGGTCCGGTGGCAGGTTGCCGAGCACCCGCTCGAAGGCAGCCTCGTCGTACCGGTCGGGCAGGGCGTCCAGCACGGTGGCGGTGACCTCGTTGTCCCAGTCCTCCTCGGCCAGGCCGGCAGCGAGCAGGTCCCGACGGTGCCGTACGCCCGTTCGCTGCCCGACCACCAGTGGGCCGGACCGGTCGGCGACCGTGAGCCGCCGCCCGGGTCCGACGATCGCCGTGGCGAAACCGATGGACGACAGGTGACCCTCGCCGATCTGGCGCAGGCTGAGCGCGACGCGCAACTGCCCGGCGTCCAGGTTGGTCTGGTCGGGGTGGGCGACCATCGACGGATTGCACAGCGCGGCGGACTCGACCGCGTACTCGTGGCTGAAGTAGGCACCGACCAGGAGTCGGGTGGTCGGGGACAGGTCACGGGCCCGGGCGATGCGGTGCCGTACCAGGTCGTAGTGGTGGTGGAACGTGCCGGCCAGGTCGCGGTGCCGGGTGCCGAAGCGGTCGAAGGTGTCCCGCAGCAGCCTGCCGGTCTCCTCGTCGTCGAGGTGCGCGACGCGGTCGATGAGCGCTCCCGCGCGGGTGCGGACCACTGCGGCGTCCTCGCCGGGGACGAAGAGCTTGGCGATGACCCGGCGTGGATCCGGGGTGAGGGTCACGCCGTGCCGGACGGCCAGGGTCCCGGTCACGACCACCGCCCGGCGTGCTGCAGGGTGGAGATCAGCGCGAGGGTGGATTCGGCACCCTGGTTGAGGTTGGGTCCGTGCGCGGTCAGCCCGTCGTAGCCGCCGCCGGTCTCCGCGTCCCACATCGCCGTGCCGACGTCGTTGTCGCCGAGGAACCACCCGACCGCCTGCCGCACCCCGGTCTCCCAGCCGGGGTCGCCGGTGACCGTGGCGGCGGTGGCGCAGGCGTCGGCGAAGGCGGCGGCCTCGATCGGCTGCTGGTCGTGGCGGAGCCGCACCGCGCCGCACCGCCAGCCGCCGGCGGGTATGACCGACAGCCGCCCGTCGAGGACCTGGACGTCGCGCAGCCAGGCCAGCATCCGCAGCCCGTCGTCGAGGGGTGGGCCGCCGTGGCGTAGCTGGCTGGCGGCGATGACCACCTCGGCGAGGGCCGCGTTGGCGTACGTCAGCTGCTGCCGCGGCCAGGGCCACCGCGGGTCGGGCCCGGGTCCGCCGACCGCGCTGCCCGCGTCGGCCAGCAGCGCGGCCGCGGCGGCGTGGGCGGGGTGGCGGCGCAACACCTCGGCCGCGCCGAGCCCGGCGAAGGCCATCGCGTGCGGCGTCGGGGCACGTCGCGTGGCACCCCTACTGAAGGCGACCAGCGCCTCCTCCCGGATCCAGGCGGCGGGACTGCGGGCGGCGGCGGTGCCCAGCCCCCACAGCGCCCGGCCCCACCAGTCGCCGAGCCCGGGCTGGTCGGACCAGCGCCGGTCGTGACCGAGCCGGTTGTGGAACGCGCCACCGGCGTCCTGCGCGTGGGTCAGGAAGGCGAGGTAGCGCTCCGCGAGCCGGAGCACCTCCTCGGTCGGCTCCGGCTGTCGGCTGGTCACGACCAGGCCGCGGGCGACGTCGTCGGTGCAGTAGCCGTGCTCCCGGCGGACGATGGCGTGCCGGGCGTGCTCGAACAGGCCGGTGTCGTCGCTCAACCGGATGAGGTGCGCGAAGCTCGGCGCGGGGGCCGCCGACGCGCGCCGGCCGACCGACGTGGTGGGTCGGCCGGTGGTCGCGGTCACGCCGACGCCGCGCTGACCACGGACGGGCGGGCGGCGGTGAGCCGCTCGGCCAGGGTGCCGTAGCGGGCCGCCACGGCCGGCCAGCGCAGGTGCGCGGCCAGTGGCTGGACGCGCCCGGCCAGCCGGGCGGCCAGGCCCGGTTCGACCAGGATCCGCCGGATCGCCGCGGCCAGCGCCGCCGGATCCTGATGGGGTACGACCAGACCGGGGCCGCCGGTGAGCAGCTCGACGGCGTGCGGGAACGCCGTGGAGACGACGGGCACTCCGGCGGCCACCGCCTCGATGAGCACGCCGGAGGTGACCTGTTCCCGGGAGTCGTAGGGCAGCACCACCACGTCGGCGGAGCGGATCAACCGGCCGAGCGCGACCTGGTCGTGGTAGACGTCCTGGTAGTCCACGGCGTGCGCGACGCCCAGCTCCGCGCCGAGTCGGTGCAGTCCCGACCGGTACGCCTCCCCCTGGTGCTCGATCACCTTCGGATGGGTCCGGCCGGCGACGGTGTAGGTGGGTGTCGGGTCGAGGTCCTGCAACCGCGCGAGGGCCCGTAACGACCACTCGACGCCCTTGCCCGGACCGAGCAGCCCCCAGGTCAGCAGGTGCGGCCGGGTACGACGGGCGACGGGTGCGCCGACGTGCTCGGCGGCACCGTGCGGGATGACGGTGACCTTGCCCGGGGGCACGGTGTAGCCGACGAGCAGCCGGTCGCGGGCCGTGTCGGTCATCGTGACGACCGCCCCGGCGGCGGTGACGATCTGCTCCAGCAGGGACTTCTGCCGGGCGGAGGGCTGGCGGAGCACGGTGTGCAGGACGACGATGCTCGGCACGGTGAGCCGGCGCAGCAGCGGCAGGACGTCCTCGCCGTCCGCGCCCGGGTAGATGCCGTACTCGTGCTGCACGACGGCCACGTCGTAGGTGTTCAAAGCGGCCGCGGCGTCCCGCCAGCCGGCCGGGGTGCGCGTCGACCAGGTGTGCACCACCCCGGGCCCGGGCCGCTGGTCGTCGCCGCGCTCGGTGACCCGCACGATGCCGCCGCGCGCGCCGTCGGCGGTCAGGTGGGCGGCGAGGGCGGAGTTGAAGGTGGCCAGTCCGCACCGCGTCGGTGGGTGGGTGCTGAGGAATCCGTAGCTGAGCATGGGTGTCGGGCCTTCCGGTTGTCGGCCGCCGCCGGAGCACGGGGGCGAACCTCACGCGGTGACGGCGCACGCCGGCCAGCGTGTGTGGCCGGCGGAACGAAAGGGGCGGCTCAGCTGCGGACGGGGGATCCTGGCCGGGCATGGTTGGTCAGGTGGTCGTAGACGGACAGGTAGTCGGTGACCATCCGGTCCGCGCTGAAGCGCTGCCGGGCCCGCGCCCGGCAGCCGGCCCGGTCGAGCCCGGCGGCCCGGGTGACGGCGTCGGCCGCCTGCTCGACGGTGTGTACGAGGAACCCCGTCACCCCTTCGTCGACGACTTCCGGCATGGACCCGCGCGCGTACGCGACGACCGGTGTGCCGCAGACCATCGACTCCACCACCGACAGTCCGAACGGCTCGTCGAAGGCGATCGGGTGCAGCAGGGCCGTGCTGGCGCCCAGCACCTCCGCGCGCCGCCGGGGACCCACCGATCCGAGGAAGACGACCTGATCGCCGTCGATGTGCGGGGCCACCTGCTCGGCGAAGTACCGCTCGTCCTGCACGATGCCGCAGATGGTCAGAGGCCGACCGGCGAGGCGAGCGATCTCGATGGCGGTGTGGGTGCCCTTGTCGGGATGGATCCGGCCGAAGGCGGCCAGTCCGGGGCCGGCGTCGCGGGTGAACGGCAGCGCGGTGAGGTCGACGCCGTGGTGCACCGTGGCGACGTAGTCGAGTTCGGCGCTCCGGTCGGCGTCGGAGATCGACACGTAGGACGAGCGCGCCCTGGCGTACGCCGGGAGGATCCCGGCGCCGGAGAAGCCGTGCACGGTGGTGAGCAGCGGAGCGCGGCACTGTTCGGCGAAGGCCAGCGGCAACCAGTCGAGGTGGTTGTGCACCAGGTCGAACTGCCCCGAACGGGCCAACGCGTGCGAGACGTGCATCGCCTCCCACACCCGGCCGTCCATGTCCGGGTCGTCGGCGTACCCCCGGGGGCACACCCCGTCGAGCTGCGCGGAGGTGACCGAGTCCAGCGTCGCGAAGAGTGTCACGTCCACGCCGCGGGTGGCCAGCCCCTCGGCGAGCAGGCCGGTCACCTGCTCCCAGGGGCCGTAATGGTGCGGGGGTGTCCGCCAGGCGACCGGTCCGAGCAACGCCACCCTCACGGGGACGGCGCGTCGGCGAGCTCGGCCGGATCGAGATGCAGGGTGGCGAGCAGCCCGACGTGCTTGGCCGGGTCCACGCGTTCCGGCAGTTCGCGCTCGACCCACTCGGCCCTGAAGGGCTGGCCTCGTTCGCGAAGGACGGTGACAATCCGGTGCCTGGCGATCCTCATCGGGTACTCCCTTGTGAAGCCGTCCGGGGCGGTCACGCTCCCGGACGGCGGTGTGTTCGCGCCGGTCGGCTCCGCCACCGGCCGTCGGGGCGCGGGGCGGACCTGAAACCTTGCGTGACCGGCGGATCGTTCGGTCGGGACGTGGTCGGCGATCAGCCAGCACGAGGAGCTCGCTGCCCCGATGGGGATGACGATCGTGAAAGGCCCCTCGCGGGCTTGCGGCGACGGCACCTGGCGGCCACCGGGGACCCCGGGCGACATACCCACCGTACGCCTCACGGGCTGGATCGGCACAATCACCGAAGGCAGCGCTGCCCGGAAATCGCCTGCCGATGGTGCCAGCGGTTCAGGCGTACGCTGACAGTGTCGCTCGGGAACCCCGGTGACTGACGGTCCGCCGCCGGCGGACGGCCCCTCCCCCGCACCGGTACGCCGGGCCCGCGACACTCCGTCGCAGACCCGCCCTCGCCCGACGCCCGCGCTGGCCCACGCCGGCAGCCAGGTACGCCGGGCACCCATCGGAAGGCGGCGGTTCGTGATGACCGCACCCCGAAACAGCCACGTCCGGCTTCCCCTCACCAACGGACACGACGGCCCCGCCACCACTCGCCTGACGCCCCTGCGCCCCGCAATGAAGCGCTCGCGGATCGGGGATCTGTGGATCGTCGCCGTGGTGTTCGCGATCGTGCTCCTGCTGCTCCTGATCTTCGTACTGCAGAACGGGCAGCGGGCCGAGGTGACGTTCCTGGGCGCACACGTCGCCCTGCCGCTCGGTGTCGCACTGCTGCTGGCCGCGGTCGTCGGGGTCCTCCTCGTCGCCCTCCCCGGCACCGCCCGGATCGCACAGCTGAGGATGCGCGCCCACCGTTCCGCGACGCGATCGGCGGGGCGGCCCGCGCCCGGTCCGACCGCCCCGTCGGCGACCGGCGTCGCCCGGGCACTGCGGCCCCACCGGGAAGGTTGAGCCATGTCCGTCACCGGCCAACCTGCCGCCCCGATCGCCGCTTCGACGCCCAGCGCACCTCGGCTCGTCCTCGCCCCCACCCGGAACCGGGCGGTACTGGACGGCGGCTGGTGGCCGCGATCCTGGGACCCGGCCGCCGAACTCCCCGGCCTCGTCCTCGCCCTGGCCGAACGTCATGGCCGGATCCGGCACATCATGCTGAACATCCACGCCTGGGACAGCCGGCCCCGCCGGTTGACCGTCGGACCGGACGTGGTCCGGCTCGGCTGGTTCGACACCCTCGGCCCCGCCCTGCTGGTCGCCACCACCGGTCGGGACAGCCAGGTCGACCTGCTCGTGGTGCCGCCCGGCACCCCACTGGGGGCAGCCGAGCGGGCGATGGCGACCGCCGCCGACCCGGCCGACCTGAGACGCGCGCCCGAGATCCTGGCCGCCGTCCGGGTACCACCGGCGGCCACGACCCGCCCCGATGCGTACGCGGTGTGGGACAACGAGGGTGGTGGCGACGGAGTCACCAGGTACGGCCGGGATCCCCGGATCGACGCGAGGCGCGACTGAGAAAGCGCCGGGCCGGGGGGCGACGGGATCCCGTCGCCCCCCCCTGGGCGGATCACACCTTTTGCCCGCAGTACGCCCATTGCTCAACTAATGTTCGGTACGGCGATCCTCGAAGCATCCGACTCGGCCGGTTCCCTGTCGCCAGCCGCTCCTCAAGGCCATCAGACCCGGAGTCAGTAGACGGGCGACCGATGACGACCGACCGAGCAGTAGGCCTCACCCGCGAGGGTGAGGGGCCACAGCGGGCGACCCTGCTGGAGCTGTTTCTCGATCTGGTCTTCGTCGCCGCGCTCGCCCTGACCTCACGCACCTTGGCCGAGAGTCTCGACCGGGTCGGGATCTTCCAGACCGTGGTGCTGCTGATGGCGATCTGGTGGGTCTGGTCCATCACCGCGTTGGCAACCGATCTCTACCACGCGCAACGGCCGCCCATCTTCGTCATGACGCTCTGGGTCATGCTCGGGACCATCCTGATGGCTGGCTCGCTGCCCGGAGCCTTCTCCGACCACGCCCTGGTCTTCGCGGGCGCGTACGTGGCGATCCACGTGGGACGTGGCATCTTTCTCGCCTCCGCACTGCACGGCCGCAAGGCGCAACTGCACGCCGGCCGGTTCATCTTCTGGTTCGTCGTGTCCGCCGTACCGTGGCTCGCCGGCGCTCTCGTGACGGGCCCGGCGCGGGGCCTGCTGTGGGCCGCCGCGCTCGCCATCGACTACGGGGCGGCCTGGCTTCGTTACCCCACTCCACGACTCGGTCGGGTACCGACGGCGCAGTACCGGGTGGCAGCCGACCACCTGGCGGAGCGTTATCAGCAGTTCTTCACGCTCGCCCTCGGTGATCTCCTCCTCGTCACCACCCTCACCTACGCCGACCACCATGTGACGGCCGCCCGCATGGCGGCCCTGCTGGTGGCGTTCGCCGCCACCGTGCTGCTGTGGCAGATCTACGTCCACCGCGCCGGGGCCCTGCTGCAAGCCGCCATCGAGGCATCCCGGGATCCGGGCGGATTCGTGCGGTCCGCGCCCAACACCCACCTGCTCATGGTGGCCGGCGTGGTCGCCACCGCCGCCGGTTTCGAGATCGTCATCGCCCATCCCACCGAGCAGACCACGCCCTGGCTGGCCGGCGTCATTCTCGGCGGACCCGCGTTGTTCCTGGCCGGACGCGCCCGATTCGAGTACGAGGTGTTCAGCCGCGTGTCACCGTCCCGGCTGGTCGCGCTGCTCGTACTGGCCGTCGCGAGCCCCGCCCTGATGCTCGCGCCCGCACTGGTGGCCGGCCTCACCGCCACCCTCGTCCTGGCCGGGGTCGCCGTCTCGGACGGTATCCGCGCCTACGGAAGCCCACCCGAGCCGCCGGCGCCCGCCCTGTGACCGACGACCGGAGGCGCCATCGCGGGTGCGGCCCAGCCGGTTACCACATCTCCAACGGCCGGCGGCGGGTCGGCGCCCCGGTCACCGCAGGGATCGGCCCGGGCACGGTGATCGGTGACGGCGCGGTCGGCCCGCCCTCCTGCTCAGGGCGCGATGCGCAGCCGGCGGATCTGCCGGTCGTCGTACTCGGCGAACCGGAAGCGCAGGCCGGCCACCGGGCTGCCGGGAAAGTCCCCGTTGATGGTGGCGGTCACCACCGTCCCCGCCGAGGTGTCCTCGACGTCGGTGATCTCGTACGACACCAGGGGCGTGTCCCGGCGCCAGGCGCGGATCGCCTCGATCCCCCGGTACTCCCTGCTCTCGTCCTCGACGACCGCGTCGTCGGCGAAGAGCGCGAAGTAGGCGTCCCGGTCCGGCTGGCCGGCCAGCGCGAAGTAGCGACGGATGATCTCGGGTAGGTCGATCATCGGAGCCCTCCGGTGGACGTGCTTCGGTCAGACGGTCGGGATGAGATCGCCTTCGAAATGCGCCGGTAAGGTGCGCGACGACGGCGCCAGGATCGCTGGCCGAGCGACCCACCTACGTGACGCAACGTCACGACTAACCCGAGGATCATCGCACCGCTGAAGGCGCCCGCGGACGTGATCGCCACCGCACCGGCCGGCCGGCGCACTGCGCCCACCGCAGCCCAGGTGGGAACGACTACGGCCCCGCCTGCCGGGTAGGAAGGGATGTGAGCTCGCCTGCGGACTGTCCCCCCGGCTGCGGAGCGCCCCCGGCCCGCCCGCCGGCGGACGGACCGTCCCGGAACGCCCGATGAACGCCGTCGTCGACAACGCGCGGCGCACCGTGCGGGAGGCGTACGAACGGCTGCGGCTGCTGCACCGGGACTTCCTCGCCGGCCGTGTCCCCGACATCGCCCGGGACCGCGCGGTGCAGGCCGCGGGCGAGGCACGCCGGGCGTACGCGGAGGGCCTGGGCTTCTCGGGCACGATCGTCGTGTCACAGTTGGGCATCGTGGTGAGCGAGACGCTCCAGGCGTCCGGCCTCGACATGGCGGAGGCGAACCGGCAGGCCGGCATCGCAGCGGGCATCTGACGCGGACGGCGGAACCCCGGCGGCGCGGATCACCACGCCGGCGGGGGTCGGCGTCAGTTTCGCGCGAACGCGCCCGCGCTCAGCGGGGCAGCTCGCGCCACGCGGGGTTACCCCCGCGCCACGCCCCGGCGAGAATGCTCGCCGAGGTACGACTCGGACACTCCTGCACCTTCGAACGGCCGTAGGCGCCGCCGATCTGTGCCTGTACCTCCCAGCGCAGCCCGTCGCTGCGGATGTACACGTCGCGACGGCCGCGTGCCGTCGCGTCCCCGTTCCACCAATGCTCCTCGACGATCACCTCGCGACGGTATCTCAACCGGCGTCTGATCGGCATCGCCCGGTGGCCCACTACCGCAGCTCGATCGGCCGTTTGGGCAGCCGGACCTCGGCGAAACGGACCGCTTTCGGTCCGACCGTCGCAGTCCGGCGACCGGACCGGCCGGTCGTCAGTCGTCGGAGTCGGGCGACCAGTTCTCCAGCTTCCTGCGCTTCTTCTCCTGCTTGCGCAACCGCAGCTCCCGCTCGGAGGGCTTGCGCTTGATCGCCACCCCGCCCCAGAGGGCGAACCCGCCGACGGTGACCGTCGGCGCACCCGGCGCGCCTGGCCCGGTGGCCCGGTGGTCGAAGCCACCCATCACCCCGACCCCGGTCACGTGCACGCTGGCCTGCTCGGGCACCCAGATCTCCAGGCCCCCCATCAGGGCGTAGGCCTTGATCCGCACCGCACCCACGGTGAAGATCGCGTCGCGCAGGTCGACCAGCCCGCCACCCCAGAACGCCAGGCAGGTGAACTCGGGGCCGACGCTCCACGGGCCGGACCGTTCGAACTTGCCGGCAAGGGCGAAGCCGCTGCGCGACACCGGCGCCCCGGCGACGTACGCCGGCGACGGGGGCGGGAACAGCGACGACCCCACGGCGGGGAGGTCGTGGGTCAGGGGTTCGAGTTCCGCGTAGGTGCGGGCGGTGTAGACCCGGCCCAGCCGCTCGTCCAGCTCGCCCAGGTCGAGCCGGCCCTCGGCGGCCGCCTCCCGCAGCACGGCCGCGACCCGCTCCCGGTCGGCGTCGGAGGTACGGATCTGTCCCGGGTGCACCGGTTCCGGAATGAGCTCGCTCACATAGAGGAGGGTAGAACAACCATGCATCCGGCCGGGCCCGCGCCACCCGCCCGACGGGGGCCGGCGGGTCGACGCAAGCCGGGACGGCGGCCTGCGGCGGGGGCACTGGTCCGGGTCACGACACCGAGGGGGACCGCTTAGGACTCGGCTACGGAGGGTAAACCGGGACCATGGCACAGCTGCGCACCTCAACACCGTCGCCGCAGGCTACCGAGCTGCGGCGGTGGCAGCTGTCCAGTCCCGCCGACCTGCGCCGCCTGCGGGCGTCGCTGCACCAGGCGCTGACCGGCGAGGAACTGCTCGCCGGGGAGGAGCTGGACGAGGTGCCCGAGCTGATGGTCCTGGTCGCCACGGAGCTGGCCACCAACGCCCTGCGGCACAGCATCCCGCCCACCACCGTGCGCCTGCTGGTCGCCGAGGACCGGTTCATCCTGGAGGTCGCCGACCACGACCTGAGCACCATCCCGGAGCTGGTCGACACCCGTCCGATGGGGACCGGCGGGCGAGGGCTCCAGATCGCCGAGGCCGTCTCGCTGGACATCGGCTGGTACGCCACCGACCGCACCAAGAACATCTGGGCCGCCTTCCCCCGGAGCTGACCGGCCGGCGTTCCGAGCGGCGGCCGGCGGGGTACCCGTACCGGCAGGCGGGCGGCGGGACGGAGGCGACGGTGAGCGAGCGGGCAGCGCTGCACGGACTGCTGCGGCACTCCCACCACGCGCGCCCGGAGGACCTGCCGGCGCTGACCCGACGGATGGCCACCGAACTCGGCGCCACCTCGATGCGCATCCACCTGGTCGACCACGAGCAGCGGGAGCTGCTGCCGATGGACGACGGGGCCGCCGATCGGGGCTCGTTGGCCGTCGACGGCACCCTGGCCGGGCGGGCGTACGCGATGATGCGCCCGTACGCCGCCGACGGCGGGCCCGGGCCGGCGCGGCTGTGGGTGCCGCTGCTGGACGGGCTGGAACGGCTGGGCGTGGTCGAGGTGCTCACCGCCGAGCCGATCCCCGCCGACCGGGTCTCCGAGTTCGAGGCGGCCTGCGCGCTGCTGACGGAGCTGGTCGTCACCAGGTCCAGCTACAGCGACACCGTGGAGCTGGTGCGCCGCCGCGCGCCGATGCGGATGGCCGCCGAGATGCTCCGCGCCCAACTGCCGCCGCTGACCTTCTCCACGGGCAGCATGACCATCAGCGGCCTCCTGGAGCCCAGCTACGACGTGGGCGGGGACGCCTTCGACTACGCGGTCAACGGCGACATCGCCCACCTGGCGCTCTTCGACGCGGTGGGGCACGGCTCGCACGGCGGGATGCGGGCGGTGATGCTGGCCAGCCTGGCGCTGGCCGCCTACCGCAACGCCCGGCGGTCCGGTCACGACCTGATCGCCACCTACCACCACATCGACACGGTGGTCCGCGACCACGACCGGCGGGGCCTGATCACTGGCGTGCTGGCCGAACTCGACCAACGCAGCGGCCGGCTGCGGGTGATCTCGGCCGGGCACCCGAGCGGCCTGGTGCTGCGCCGCGGACGGGTGGCGACCGTGCTGCCCACCCCGACCGCGCTGCCGGTCACCCTTGGCGAGCACCGGGCGCCGGTGGTGGTCGAGGAGGCCCTGGAGCCCGGCGACGACGTGCTCTTCCACACCGACGGGATCACCGAGGCGCGCTCCGCCGACGGGGAGGCCTTCGGCGTCGACCGGCTGGTCGACTGTGCGGTCCGGGCACTCGCCGACGACCTGCCGCTGCCGGAGACCGCCCGCCGCCTGGTGCACGCGATCCTCGCCTACCAGGACGACCAGCTTGTCGACGACGCGACCGTGCTGCTGGTGCGTTGGCACGGCCCCGCCGGGCACCCGTTGACCTGATCACCCACCGGATTGACGCGCGACCCGCCGGGGTATCGGCGGATTCGTCAAGGACCGCGTCGGGGTCGGTGGCGTGCCGGAACCCCGCATGCGGTGGGGAGGAGGCACCGTGCCGGCCAACGATCAACCGCATTCCCGACCTGCTGTGTCCCCTTCCGCCGGCCGGGACGGGGCGACCAGCGGTCACGCCCTCGCCGCCCGGCTCGCCATGCTCGCCCGGGAGTTCCAGGGCGAGCGGACGGTGGAGGACACCCTGCGGGCCATCGTGCACGCGGCCGTGGACACCGTGCCCGGCGCCTGGCACGCCGGGATCACCGAGATCGAGGGGCGGCGCCGGGTGAGCACCCCCGCCGGCACCGGTGAGGTGGTGCTGCGGGTCGACCGGGCGCAGTACGAGACCGGCGAGGGCCCCTGCCTCACCTCGGCGTACACCGAGCGGACCGTCCGGCTGCCCGACGTGGACACCGAGGAGCGCTGGCCCAGGTTCATCGCCCGGGCGCGGGAGCTGGGCGTCGGCAGCATGCTGTCGTTCCAGCTCTACGTCGCCCGGGACAATCTGGGCGCGCTCAACCTCTACGCCCGGGAGCCGCACGCCTTCACCGGCGAGTCGGAACGGGTCGGGCTGCTCTTCGCCTCGCACGCCGCCGTGGCGGTCGCCGACGCGCGGCGGCTCGACCAGCTCAACCGGGCGCTGGACGTACGGGACCTGATCGGCCAGGCCAAGGGCATCCTGATGGAACGGCACCGGCTCACCGGCGCCCAGGCCTTCGAGCTGCTGGTGATGGCGAGCCAACGGATCAACGTCAAGCTGGTCGACGTGGCCCGCGAGCTGGTGGAGACCGGCGAGCTGAGCGTCACCGGCCGGCCGGAGCGAGCCCGAGCAGGGCGAGCACCCCGGTGATCTCCAGGACCCGACGGACCACGGGCCGCGCGTTCGCCACCACCAGCGGGCAGGCCCGGTCGGCGGCCCAGGCGTACGCGTCGAGCAGGACGTGGACGCCGGAGGAGTCCAGGAAGGGCACCTCGGCGAGGTCCACCTCGACCGGGGTGCCGGTGAGGTCGGCCAGCACGGCGTCCAGCGCCGCGCGCAGCTCGCCGGAGGTGGCGAAATCCACCTCGCCGGCGACGCTCACCCGCAGGAGGTGGCCGCCGATGTTGGTGAGGGTGATCCGGAGGTCGGCCGCCGATATCGACAAGAGTTGCCCAGGCTCGGTGTGCACTGCACTGCTCCCTACGCCCACCGGGCTCGTTCCCTCGTAGCAGAAGGCAGAGACCAGCGCAGCCAGCCTAGCCGCAGCCGGCGGGGAAAGCACAGGTCCGTCCCGTGGGCGGGACGCCGACGCCGGGGTCAGTCCCCGGCCGGCACCGGGTCGTCGTACTCGCCGGGACGGCCGGTGTGCAGGGTGCCGTCGACGTACGGCCAGGCGTTCGGCGCGCAGCCGTGCAGCCCCAGCGTCTGCTGCTGCATCACCGGGGCCGGCGCGCCCCGGGCCGGGCACAGCTCGTGTCCCATGCCGAGCCGGTGGCCGACCTCGTGGTTGAGCACGTACGCCCGGTAGGTCGCCAGGTCACCGCCGAACCCGGGCACCCCGCGCGCCCAGCGGGCCACGTTGACCACCACCCGGTCCCCGTTGCGGCAGGAGGTGTAGCGGTCGTCGGCGTCCCCGCACAGGTCGGCGCGGGTCGCCGGGGTGGTCAGCAGCACGGTGAAGTCGGCCGCGACGTCCGGGCCGACCCGTTGCAGCCGCCACCGCCCCCCGCCCGTCCAACCCCGGCGGTCGGCGAGCACCACGGCCACCTCCCGGCCGAGGAGTTCCACGTCCACCTCGTCGATGCCGCCCTCGACCGCCACCCGGTACCGCAGCAGCTCGCCCACGCGTCCGGCCACCGCACCCCGGGCGGTCGCCGTCCGCCAGGTGCCCGTACCCCGCTCGGGGTAGCCCAGGACGCGGGCGGTGGGCGTCGCCGCCGGCCGGCCCGGCGCGGCGGCCGCCGCCGCGCGGGCCGGCGCGGGCGCCCGGCGGACGTCACCGCTCAGCTCGCCGAGGTCCGGCTCGCCGCGCCGGGCCACCCAGGCGCCGCCGCCCAGGCCGGCGACCACCACCAGCGCCAGCACCAGCGCGCCCGCCCGGGCCCCGGCCCCGCGACGACCACGGCGCCGACCCTGGTCGGCCGACCCGCTCACCGTGAGGCTGCCCACCCTCGTCCCTCCGTCCGCTCGGGCAGTAGTACGCGGACGGGGCCCGTGCGGATGAGTGATCCGGCTGTCGAATCCGCACCCGGTACCGTTGCCGGGCAGACACTCCCGACGATCCGGACACCACCCGGGCGTCTTGCCCAGGAAGGACCACCCGTGCCGGACGCCCACGCCCTCATCGCCGACGCGGTCGCGGCGGTGCGCGGCACCGACGTACGCGACGCGGAGCGGAAGCTGGACCGGCTCGTGGTCGGCACCGGCGCCCCGGACGGCACGGCGGTGGTGGACGCCGCCCTCCTCGACCGCCTGGCGGGCGCCCTCGCCCGGCTCTGGCCGCGCGGCTGGCAGCCGGTCGACGTGGCCCGGATGGTGACCCGCCGTCTCGGCGCGCGACCCGGCCGGCTGGTACCCGACGCGCTCGCCGCCCAGCGGCGGGGGCAGGCCGGCGACGTCCCGCCGTGGTGGGACGAGCAGCTCGACGGGCTGGCGGCCCGGGTGTGGTGGGACGACGACGCCGGCTGGCTGGCCCGGTGGGCCGCCCGCGAGGGCGAGGACCGGATCACCGCGCTGCGCGACGCGGTCGAGGTGCTGGCGCTGCTGGACGGCCTGCCGCCGATCGCGATGCTGCGCCCGCCGCCGGGCGGGGGCGGGCCGGCCGTGGCCCGGCGCGCCGCCCCGGGGCGCAGCGGTTCGGTGATGCTCGACCGGGTGCGGGCGCTGCTGGCCAAGGCCGAGTCGACCACCTTCCCGGCCGAGGCGGAGGCGCTGACCGGCAAGGCGCAGGAGTTGATCGCCCGGCACAGCCTGGACCGGGCGATGGTCGAGGCCACCGCGGAACGCCCCGACCTGCCCGGCGGGATGCGCCTGAGCACCGACGCGCCGTACGCCGGGGCCAAGGCGCTGCTGGTGCAGGAGGTGGCGGCGGCGAACCGGTGCGAGTCGGTCTGGAACGACGACCTGGGTTTCGCCACCGTGCTCGGCTTCGCCGGCGACCTGGAGGCGGTCGAGCTGGTCTACACGTCGCTGCTGGTGCAGGCCACCGCCGCGATGCTGCGCGGGCGCACCGAGCGCAAGCGGGGCAGCAGCCGGCGGACCAAGGCGTACGACGAGTCGTTCCTGCACGCGTTCGCGCTGCGCATCGGTGAACGGCTGCGGGCCGCGACCGAGGAGGCCGACCGGCAGGCGGCCGAGGCGACCGGCCCGGAACGGCTCCTCCCCGTGCTGGCCGCCCGCTCGGACGCGGTCCGCGAGCGGATGGAGAGCCTCTTCCCCGGCGTCACCCGGGCCCGGCTGACCATCCGGGACGCCGACGGCTGGCACTCCGGCACCTCCGCCGCCGACCGGGCCTCGCTGCACGCCGGCACGCCACCGGCCCGGCCGTTGCCCGGCCGGAGCTGACCGCTCGGGCAGAATTCCTTCCGGCGACGGTGTCGGATCCACCGGGCGGGCTCCGACCTGTCATCGAGGGCCACGAACGGCGTGGCCAACCGACGTCAGGAGCACCACGTGAAGTACATGTTGCTGATCTGGAACCGGCCCGGCTTCGTCGAGGGCCTCTCCGAGCAGGAGCGCACCACGCTCTTCGGTGAGGTCGACGAGATCATGAAGGAGCTGACCGAGTCCGGCGAGCTGGTCGGTGGCCAGGCGCTGGCCGACCCGTCGCAGACCCGGACGGTCCGGCTCCGTGGCGAGCACCCCGAGGTGACCGACGGGCCGTTCATGGAGAGCAAGGAGCAGTTCGCCGGCTACCTGATGGTCGACTGCGACAGCCCGGAGCGGGCCGTCGAGATCGCCGCGCGCTGGCCCGACGTCCGGATGGGCTTCGGCGTGCTGGAGGTGCGCCCGGTGATGGACGAGGCCGGGACCGAGATGTGACACCCCGGGAGGTGGAGGACCTGCTGCGCGCCCTCGCGCCGCAGGTCCTCGGCATCCTGGTCCGCCGGCACGGCGCCTTCTCCGCCTGCGAGGACGCGGTGCAGGAGGCGCTGCTGGCCGCCGCCACGCAGTGGCCGGAGCGGGGGGCGCCGGACAATCCCCGCGCCTGGCTGCTCACCGTCGCCGGCCGCCGGCTGACCGACGAGTGGCGCAGCGAGCGGGCCCGCCGCGACCGCGAGGTCGCCGTCGCCCTCCGGGAGCCGGCGTACGCGGCGGTCGCCCCGCCCGCCGACGAGCCGCCGTCCACCGGGGACGACAGCCTCACCCTGTTCTTCCTCTGCTGCCATCCGGCGCTGCCCCGCTCGGCGCAGCTGGCGCTGACCCTGCGTGCGGTGGGTGGGCTGAGCACGGCACAGATCGCGCAGGCGTTCCTGGTGCCGGAGCCGACCATGAGCCAGCGCATCCGCCGGGCCAAGCAGCGCGTCGAGGCGGCCGGCGCGCGGTTCCTCATGCCGTCGCCGGCCGAGCGGGACGAGCGGCTGCGGACCGTGCTGCACGTGTTGTACCTGATCTTCAATGAGGGCTACACCGCCTCCAGCGGGGCGGACCTGCACCGGGCCGAGCTGACCGGCGAGGCGATCCGGCTGACCCGCCAGCTGCACCGGGCGCTGCCCGACGACGGCGAGGTGGCCGGCCTGCTCGCGCTGATGCTGCTCACCGACGCACACCGGGCGGGGCGGACCGGGCCGGGCGGGGAACTGGTCCCGCTCGCCGAACAGGACCGGAGCCGGTGGGACCGGGCCGCCATCGCCGAGGGGGTGGCCCTGGTGACCGAGGCGCTGACCTGGTCGGCGCCGGGCCCGTACCAGCTCCAGGCGGCGATCGCGGCGGTACACGCCGAGGCCCCCGCCGCGGAGCGGACGGACTGGCCGCAGATCGTCGCCCTCTACCGGGTGCTGGCGGCCGTGTCGCCGAACCCGATGGTCACCCTCAACCGGGCCGCCGCGATGGCCATGGTGGACGGTCCGCGCGCCGGGCTCGCCCTGCTCGCCCCGCTCGACGCCGACGAGCGGATCGCCGGCCACCACCGGCTGGCGGCCGTCCGGGCCCACCTGCTGGAGCTGGCCGGGGAGCGGGAGTCGGCGCGGGAGGCGTACCTGCTGGCGGCCCGGCGGACCACCAGCCTGCCGGAGCGGCGCTACCTGGAGGTGCGCGCGGCCCGGCTGGCGGGCGACCGATGAGTTCCGGTGACGACGGGAGTCCACCCCGCATGACCACAGTGAGCTGTCAGATCTCGATGTCGTTGGACGGGTACGTGGCGGGGCCGGACCAGAGCCGGCAGGACCCGCTGGGTCGGGGCGGGCTGCGCCTGCACGAGTGGTTCTTCGGGCTGGACGCCTGGCGGGAGCGGCACGGGCTGGCCGGAGGGGAGCGCGGCGTCGACGCCGAGGTGGTCGACGAGATGACCCGGGACGTCGGGGCGTACGTGATGGGACGCCGGATGTTCGGCGGCGGCGACGGGCCGTGGGACCTCGACTGGACCGGCTGGTGGGGCGAGGACCCGCCGTTCCGTACGCCGGTCTTCGTGCTCACCCACCATCCGCGCGAGACGCTGGTGATGCGCGGCGGGACGGAGTTCCGGTTCGTCACCGACGGGCTCGCCGCCGCGCTGCGGCAGGCCCGGGAGGCGGCCGGCGACCGGGTGGTCTCGGTGGCGGGCGGCGCGAGCACGGTCAACCAGTGCCTGGCGGCGGGGCTGCTGGACATCCTCCAGCTGCACGTCGTGCCGATCGTGCTCGGGGCCGGTGAACGGCTCTTCGAGGGGGTCGGCGACCCCCGGCTGGAGCAGGTGTCGGTGGTCGCCGGCCCGACCGTCACCCACGTGACCTACCGGGTACGGCGCTGAGCGCCGGCTACCGGTAGCGGCGCGCGGACCCCGCTCCTTGCGGTCGGCCGGGCGCGGCCGACCGGGGAGGGTCGAACCGTGCCGGTCAGACGTGGCAGTCGCGGGTGAGCCGCTCGGGGATGCGGACGAAGCCGGCCGCCATCCAGGTCGCCGGGCTGGCCGCCGCGGCTCCCGTATCGATCTGCTTCGCGGCATCGGTCACCAGATCCCTGATCCGCGGGTCCTCGGCGTTGCCGGCCTGCTTGCGCAGGTCGTCGGCGAGCCCGGCGAGGGTGCCCTTGAGCTGGCCGTTGAGCTGCTCCGGGGTGAGTTCGCGGCGGGTGGCCGCCGCCGAGTCGTCGGCGATCCTCCGGCTGGCCTCGATGATCAGCTCATCGGCGCGCCGGCAGACGGCGGCGGTGTTGGCGGCGCTCGGGCCGGTCGGCGACGCGCTCGGGCTGGGCGTCGCGGTGGCGCTCGCGCTCGCGGTGGCGGTGGCGGTGGCGGTGGCCGGAGCGTCCTGCGGGTCGGCAGCGTCGTTTCCGGCCTGCTGGCAGCCGGTGGCGAGGGCGGCGCAGGCCACCAGGGCGAGCGCGGCGGCGGAGCTTCGGAACATCGGTTTCCCCGTTCGGGTGTCGGCCGTCCGGCGGGGACGGCGCGGGTCGACCATCGGCCGGAACTCGTCGCCCGGCCGCCGGGTCGGAACGCGGCGGATGTCGTTCTGGCAACGACCAGGATCGCTGCGAGGTCACGTCGGCGTGCTGCGGCCGTCGTGCCGGCGGCACTCACGCTCCGCTGCCGCGAACCGGTTCCCCGGTGGTGACAGCGGTCGTCGTCGGCCCAGCGCGCCGCGCGCCGGGCCGACAGTCGTCGGCCCGGCGCGCGGAATGCGTCGTCAGCTCTTGAAAGCGTCCTTGATCTTCTCGCCGGCCTGCTTGAGGTTGGACTTCGCCTGGTCGTTGCGGCCCTCGGCTTCGAGGCGCTCGTCGTCGGTCGCCCGACCCAGGCCCTCCTTGATCTTGCCCGTGGTGTTCTCGCCGGCATTGTCGATCTTGTCGTCGATACCCATGCGAACCTCCATTTTGCAGTTCCTCCGACGTCGCGGATGTACCCCGGGCCTTTTCGCTGGAAACACCGATCACCCATACGTGATCACCCACGGTGACCGGCGCCGCGGTCGGGGGCAGCGGGATGGGGACGGGGAGGAACGCCGCCGCCGCCGGCCCCCACGGTGGACCGGCGGCGGCGCGCCCGTGCTCAGCCGACCGGGCGGAACCCGCGCAGCCGGAGGCTGTTGGCGACCACGAACACCGAGGAGAAGGCCATCGCGGCCCCGGCGATCATCGGGTTGAGCAGGCCGGCGGCGGCCAGCGGCAGCGCGGCCAGGTTGTAGGCGAACGCCCAGAAGAGGTTGCCCTTGATGATGGCCAAGGTCCGCCGGGACAGCCGGATGGCGTCGACCGCGGCGGTGAGGTCGCCGCGGACCAGGGTCAGGTCGGCGGCCTCGATCGCCACGTCGGTGCCGGTGCCCATGGCCAGCCCCAGGTCGGCCTGGGCCAGCGCGGCGGCGTCGTTGACCCCGTCGCCGACCATCGCGACGGTCCGCCCCTCGCCCTGGAGTCGCCTGACCACGTCGACCTTGTCGGCCGGCAGCACCTCGGCGATCACCTCGTCGATGCCGACCTCGGCCGCCACCGCCCGGGCGACGGTCGCGTTGTCGCCGGTGAGCAGCACCGGCTTCAGTCCCAGGCCGCGCAGCCCGTCGATCGCCGCCCGGCTGGTCGGCTTGACCACGTCGGCGACCGCGAGGACGCCCCGGGCCCGGCCGTCCCAGCCGGCCAGCACGGCCGTCCGGCCGGCCGCCTCCGCGTCACCCGCCGCCCGCACAACCTCCTCGGGTACGTCCAGGCCCCGCTCGCGCAGCAGCCGGAGCCGACCGACGACCACCTCGTGGCCGTCCACCGTGCCGGTGACGCCGAGCCCCTCGGCGTTGGCGAAGCCGGTGACCGGCGGCAGCGCGCCCGCCTCGGCGGCGCCCGCCGCGACCGCCCGGGCGACCGGGTGCTCCGAGCCGGCCTCCAGCGCCCCGGCGAGCCGGAGCAGTTCCGCCCGGTCGACCCCCTGGGCGGGGAGCGCGTCGACCAGAGTCATCCGGCCGGTGGTGACCGTGCCGGTCTTGTCCAGCACGACGGTGTCCACCTGGCGGGTGGACTCCAGCATCTCCGGCCCCTTGATCAGGATGCCGAGCTGGGCTCCCCGGCCGGTCCCGACCAGCAGCGCCGTGGGCGTGGCCAGGCCGAGCGCGCACGGGCAGGCGATGATCAGCACGGCGACCGCGGCGGTGAACGCGGCCGTCGGGCCCGCCCCGGTGCCGAGCCACCAGCCGAGCGTGCCGGCGGCCAGGGCGATCACGATCGGGACGAAGACGCCGGAGATCCGGTCGGCCAGCCGCTGCACGGCCGCCTTGCCGGACTGCGCCTGCTCCACCAGCTTCGCCATCTGGGCGAGCTGGGTGTCCGCACCGACCCGGGTGGCCGTGACCACCAGCCGGCCACCGGCGTTCACCGTCGCGCCGACCACGGTGTCGCCCGGGCCGACCTCGACCGGCACCGACTCGCCGGTGAGCATGCTGGCGTCGACGGCTGACGTGCCCTCGTCCACCACCCCGTCCGTGGCGACCTTCTCGCCGGGGCGGACCACGAACCGGTCCCCCACCGCGAGCTGGTCGACCGGGATCCGGGTCTCGACGTCGCCGCGCAGCACCGCGACGTCCCGGGCGCCCAGCTCCAGCAGGGCGCGCAGGGCGGCGCCGGCGGTCCGCTTGGAACGGGCCTCGAAGTACCGGCCGGCGAGGATGAACACGGTGACGCCGGCCGCCGCCTCCAGGTAGATGTTGCCGGCGCCGTCGGTGCGGGTGATGTCGAGCCGGAACGGGTGGGTCATCCCGGGCATCCCGGCGTCGCCGAGGAAGAGCGCCCAGAGCGACCAGCCGAACGCGGCCAGGGTGCCGAGCGAGACCAGGGTGTCCATGGTGGCGGCGCCGTGCCGCAGGTTGATCCAGGCGGCCCGGTGGAACGGCAGCCCGCCGTAGACCACCACCGGGGCGGCCAGCGTCAGCGACAGCCACTGCCAGTAGGTGAACTGCCAGGCCGGCACCATGGCCAGCACGATCACCGGCACGGTCAGCGCGACCGAGACCCACAGCCTGGTCCGCAGGCCGCGCAGCTCGTCGGCCGGCTCGGCGACCGGTCCGGCCGTACCGGCCGGGGTGGGCGGGGGCGGCACGACGGCGGTGTAGCCGGTCTTCTCCACCGTGGCGATGAGGTCGTCCGGCGTGACCTCGTCGGCGTACCGGACGGTGGCCTTCTCGGTGGCGTAGTTGACGGTGGCGGTCACGCCCTCCATCCGGTTGAGCCTCTTCTCGATCCGGGCCGCGCAGGACGCGCAGGTCATCCCGCCGATGGTCAGCTCGATCCGATGGGGCGCGACCGGCAGGGACTTCGTGGTCGGGGTCATCGCGGCACCTCCGATCAGTTGTGCCCGTGACCGGGGGCGCCGTGGCCGGCGTCGGCGGTCGGGGTGGGAGCGGTCGGGGTGGCCCGGGTGCCCGGGGTGCTCGCCGGGGCCGCCGGAGCGTCGCCGGCCAGCACGGTGAACTCGGCGGTGTGCACCGCCCCCCCGTGCCGGAAGTCCAGGTAGAGCCGGTAACTGCCAGCCGAGGGCACCTCGGCGGCGAAGCTCACCGCCGGCCCGGCCGGGGTACGCCCGTCACCGGGCACGCCCTCCGGGTGCACGTGCAGGTACGCGAGGTCGCCCTGCCGCAACGCCACCAGGTGCCCGTACGCGCCGAGGTAGGGCTCCAGGTCGGTGACCGGCTTCCCGTCCCGGCTGACCGTCAGCGTCAGCTGGCTGGTACGCCCCGGCTGCGGGGTGCCGGTGAGGGTGACCGTGTAGCCGTCGACCGTGGTGCTGGCGGCCGGTGCCGGCAGCGGCCGGGGCTGGAGCTGGCCGGGGACGGTCACGTCGACCCCGAGGGTGAGCGGCTCGCCGCCCGACGGGGTGAAGTCGGCGAAGGCGCGCCAGACGCCCGGCCCGCCCAGCGGGGAGTCCACCCGCCAGGTGCCGTCGGCGCCCAGCTCGGGGTGGACGTGCCGGAAGCCGGACAGGTCGCGCCGCGCCACGATCAGGTGCATCCGCTTGTCGTGGGCGATCTCGTAGCCGGTCACCGCAGCGCCGTCCGGGCCGGTGATCCGGAAGGCGAACTGCCCGTTCGGGGCGTCCACCGGCTGCAAGGTGTAGCCGCGGTCGGAGACGAGCAGCCCGCCGGGCAGGTGCGCGGCACCGGTCTGGTCGCCGCCGGGCGAGTCGGAGCTGCCGAGCGGGTCGGAGCCGTGGCCGGCGCCGGCGGTCTCGTGGCGGGTGTCGGCGGCCGGGGTGACGGGGTCGGCCACGTGGCCGACCCCGTACGCCGTGCCGAACACCGCCGCGAGGCCGAGGGCGAAACCGCTCAGCTTCGTCGCCGTGTTCATCGTGATACCTCGGTTCTCTGGGGTCGTGACCCCGTCACGCCTCGACGAGGTCGTACCCGGCCTCGTCGACGGCGGCGCGTACGGACTCGGTGTCCAGCGGGCTCTCACTGGTGACGGTGACCCGGCCGGAGGCCAGGTCCACCTGGACGTCGCTGACGCCGTGGATCGCGCTCACCTCGGTGCTGACCGAGTTGACGCAGTGCCCGCAGGTCATGCCCTGCACCTGGTACGTGGTGGTGACCATGGCAACTCTCCTCCCGCATCCATGCTATACCCCCCAGGGGTAGCTCTCCCGAGGACCGTAGCATACCCCCAGGGGGTACGCTATCCTGGTCGTCATGACCACACCGAGCACCCCGACCCGGGGCTACACCGCCAGCAAGGATCAGCTGCTCGCGCGGCTGCGCCGCGTCGAGGGCCAGGTCCGCGGCGTGGAGAAGATGGTCGACGACGACCGGTACTGCATCGACGTGCTGACCCAGATCTCGGCGATCCAGGCCGCCCTGGACAAGGTCGCCCTCGGCCTGCTCGACGGCCACGCCCGGCACTGCATGCACGAGGGGGCCGCCGAGGGCCGCGCCGACGAGATGGCCGCCGAGATGATGGCCGCCGTCGGCCGCCTGATGAAGCGCGGCTGAGCCCGCCTTCCGCTTCGGGACGTTCGGCCCGGTCGACCCGGGCCCGCCGCCCCCGGACGCACACCGTCGGCGCGACTAGCGTCAGAGGTGACGACCGGGACCGGTGCCACCGGCACCGGACCGGCCGCCCGAGTCACGGACGGAGGGGCGGCCATGATGGGGTACGGCCCGATGGCGGGCCTGATGTGGATCTGGCCGGTGCTGGCGCTGGCCGGCCTGGCGGCCCTGGGCTACCTGACCTACCGGCTGGCGCAGTCGCCGCCGTCGACGGCCGCCGCCTCCGCGGCGCGGACGATCCTCGACGAGCGCTATGCGCGCGGCGAGATCGACGACGAGGAGTACCAGCGACGGCGGTCGGCACTGCGGACCGGAGCCTGACCGGCGCGGTCACCACGTCGGCCGGGACGCTGGAGCCACGACGGCTCCGGGCGCCCCGGCCGGCGGCGGTCAGAGCCGGGCGAGGATCTTCCTCATGGTGTCGATCTCGCCCTGCTGGGCGGTGATGATCTGCTGCGCCATGGCCTTGGCGTCCGCGTTGACCCCGTTGGCGATCTCCTGCTCCGCCATGGTGATCGCGCCCTGGTGATGGGCGATCATCATGGCCAGGAACTGCCGGTCGAACTCCCGGCCGGAGGCGGCCGCCAGCTTCCCCATGTCGGCGTCGGACATCATGCCCGGCATGCCGTGGTCGTGGTGGCCCCCGCTCGGGCTGCCGGACGGGACGGGCCGGCCCCATGCGGTGAGCCAACCGGTCATGGTGGCGATCTCCGGCGCCTGGGCGGCCTTGATCTGCCCGGCGAGGCGCTTGACCTCGGGGTCCTCGGCACGGCTGTCGGCCAGCTCCGACATCTGCACCGCCTGCTGGTGGTGCGGGATCATCATCTGGGCGAACATCACGTCGGCGTCGTCGAACGTGGCGGACGCGCTGGCCGAGGGGCCGGCGACGGCACCCGCGCCCGGCTTGTCGTGGCCGGAGCCGGCCTGGTGGTCGTCGCCGCCGCAGGCGGCCAGGGTGAGAGCGGTGCTGAGAGCGACGCCGGCCAGGGCGGCACGGCGCGCGATGGTACGAGTGGACACGATCAGACCTTTCGGTGTGAGGACGTACGCAACGGACTCCGGACGCGGCGGTACCGCGTCGGGGCGTCCTATCTGCGCAGCACCGACACCGTGGCGAGGCGGAGCCCGACCGGGCGGGGTGGCGGGGCGCGCGGCCCACGCGACGGCCCCGACGGGTGGCGGGTCGCGACCACGTGGTGGGCACGGCCGAGCAGCAGCGTCGCCAGCAGGAGCGCCACCGTGACGGCGCCGAGCACCGCCAGGCAGACACTCCAGCGACTCGGGGCACCCCCCGGCTGGTCGGCGGGTAGCGCCACCGCGCCGACCTGGCCGGCGAACGACACCGGCCCGGCGACATGGGCGGCCGGAACCGCTTCGGGCGCGACGCCGTGGGCGACCGGGACCGCCTCGGGCCCGGCGGCCTGAGCGACCATTGCCCGCTGCGACACGGCGGCGTGGCCGTCCGGGTGGGACGCGACGGAGTGCGTGCCGTGGCCGATGGTGTGCATGGCGGCCAGCCCGAGCAGGGTGCAGGCGAGCAGGAGCAGCCGGGCCCACCACCCGGCCGGCCGCGCCGTCGCCGTTCGCACCCGACCACGCTAGCCCGAACCGGGCGGGATCAGCGGCGTACCCGGCGCAACAGCTGGGCGTTGAGTGCGACACGATCGTCGAGGCGGACATCAGCGCCGTGGGCGCGCTGCCGGTGGCACGAACCGGGCGGGCCCGCACCGAACCTGGCTACGATTCACCGGCCATGACTCGCCAACCGCCGCAGCTGCCGCCGGCCCGCGTACCGCGCCGGGCTCGGCTGCCGTGGGCGACGGCCCGGGCGGGTCGCCACGCCGGGCCACCACGCCGTCCGGTCACCCTGGGTGACCCCGCCGGCACCCAGGGCCCACCCCGGGGTACGCGTCCCGCCACGCACGTCCCGCCGGTGAACCGACCGGCCGGCTGACACGTACCCCGCCCTGGATCGTTGGGAGACTCGCAATGGGCGCCGACCACACCCGTCCCGCTCCGTCCGCCCCACCGGGGGTGCGGCGGATCCTCGTCGCGACGGTGGTCCCGCTGTTCGTCGTCACGGTGATCGCCGCCCTGGTGCTGTGGCCGCGCGACTCGCGGCAGGCCGACGGCGGCGCCGAGCCGGCGCGCCACCACGGCACGGTGACCCGGGTGGTGACCGAACCCTGCCCGCCGACCCCGGAGGCGCCGCCCGGCGCGGCCGAGGGCCCGTGCGGGACCGTGACCGTCCGGGTCGAGCAGGGCCCGGACAGCGGCCAGCAGGTGGAGACACCGGTGCCCGCCGGCCCGGGCGCGCCCACCGTCGCGGTGGGCGACGAGGTGGTGCTGGTCCAACTCACCGACCCGGCCGACCCCACCGCCATCAGCTACCAGATCGCCGAACACCAGCGGGGCAAGCCCCTGGTGTGGCTGGTGGCGCTCTTCGCGGCGGCGATCGTGGCGTTCGGCCGGCTGCGCGGGCTGGCCGCGCTGGCCGGGCTGGGCGCCAGCTTCGCCATCCTGCTGACCTTCGTCGTACCCGGCATCGCGGCGGGCGGCTCGCCACTGCTGATCGCGATCACCGGCTCCGCCTTGATCATGTTCGTGGTGCTGTACCTGACCCACGGGACCACCGCGCAGACCTCGGTGGCGGTCCTCGGCACGCTGGGCAGCCTGGTGCTGACCGGACTGCTCGGCAGCCTGGCCACCGCCGCCACCCACCTGACCGGGTTCGGCAGCGAGGAGGCCACCACGCTGTCGATGTACCAGCGTGACGTCGACCTGCACGGGCTGCTGCTGGCCGGCATCATCATCGGCTCGCTCGGCGTGCTCGACGACGTCACCGTCACCCAGGCCGCCACCGTCACCGAGCTGGCGCACGCCAACCCCGGACTGTCCCGGACGCAGCTCTACCGGGCCGCCACCCGGGTCGGCCGGGCGCACATCGCCTCCACGGTGAACACCATCGTGCTCGCGTACGCGGGCGCCTCGCTGCCGCTGCTGCTCCTGCTCACCGCCGACAGCCGTCCGGTGAGCCAGATCCTCACCAGCGAGTTCCTGGCCCAGGAGATCGTCCGCAGCGCGGTGGCGACGCTCGGCCTGGTCGCCGCCGTACCACTGACCACCGCGCTGGCCGCGCTGGTCGCCACCGCCGGTCGTGGCCCGGCCGGCGATCCGGCCCGGAACACCGGGCCGGCACCCACTCCCCGCCCCTCCGCCGACCGGGACGCGGCGCTCGAGGCGCTGAGCGCGTCGCGTCCCGGCGGACCGTCCACCCCGGCCCCCGCACGGTGGCCCGACCCGGAAAGGAGCACGGAAAGCGCATGGTGAGACTCCGCTGCGTGACCGACGCCGACGCGGAACCTGACGAACGCGTCACTCGTCACGCTTCGCTACGACGAAATAACGCTTTTAGTCGGGTTCTGGACGTAGATCCCCGGTACGACTCTCGGGTAACCTCGCTGCCGGTCACCGCCGAAGGCGCGCAGCGGCGCCTGCGGTGCCGCCGCCCAATCGCCGCGAGGCGAGCCGGGGAACCAGGTACATGGGGTGAATCCGCGCGAGCGGTAGGGGCCACTTCCGTCCCGAACCCGTCAGCTAACCCGGTCGGCGGTCGACGGAAGGGAACACTGTGACGGCACCCCTGCGCCGCTGGTTGACTCCGGTGGTGGCCGTGTTCGCCGCGCTGGCCGTCGTCGGCGGGCCGACAGCCGCGATCGCCGCGCCCTCGACCCCCACCCCCTCCGGGCACGAGGCGGACGGCGAGCCCAAGCTGCTCACCGACGTCATCGAGCTGCGCAACCGCGAGTACTCGAAGGCCAAGAGGCAGCTGGAGAAGTCCAAGAAGCGCCAGCAGCAGCTCGCGCTGGAGGTGCGGCGCGCGCAGGACGAGCTGGCGGCGTTGCAGCCGACGGTCTCGCAGATCGCGGCGCAGTCGTACCGGACCGGCCGGATCGGCGCGGTGGCGATGCTGCTGGAGAGCGACGCGCCCGACTCGTTCGTCAGGCGCGCCGCCGCCCTGGACGAGCTGAACATGGTCAACGCGCAGAAGCTGGCCAAGGTCACCGCCGCCAAGAACCGCGCGGAGCAGGCCAAGCTGGCGTTGGACGCCGAGGTGCGCGAGCAGCAGAAGCTCACCAACGACATGGCGCGCGAGAGTCGGGAGGCGGAGAAGGCCCTCCAGCTGGTCGGCGGCCGGGGCTTCACCGGCGGCCTGGTCGACGCGACCTCGCCGGTCGCCCGGATCGGCCCCGGTCGGACGGCCGACGGCGGCTGGCGGCCCGAGTCGCGCACCGAGAACGACCCCACCACCTCCGGCACCATCACGCCGCGCACCCTGCACGCGTACAAGGAGGTCCGGCGGGTCGGCTTCAACCGGTTCGCGGGCTGCTACCGCCCCGGTGGGCCGTGGGACCACCCGAAGGGCAAGGCCTGCGACTGGTCGTTGCAGCGGAGCGGCTTCGCGCCCTGGTACAACAACGACACCCGGATGTACGGCAACAACCTCGCCGCGTTCCTGATCCGCAATGCCGACCGGCTCGGTATCTACTACGTGATCTGGAACCGGCAGATCTGGTTCCCGGCGACCGGGTGGAAGTCGTACAGCGGACCGTCGAACCACACCGACCACGTACACATGTCGATGCTCTAAGCGACGCGTACCGAACGAGGGCCGTCCCCGGTGGGGCGGCCCTCGTCGCGTGCGGGGGGTTTCAGCCGGCGACGGCGGTCGCCCGATCGCCGGCCTGGGCCGGCACGACGCTCGGCACCGCGGCCACCGTCCGCACCTCACCGGCGGCCAGCCGGTACGACATGCCGACCACCGCGCACCGCCCCTCGGCGACCGCGGCGGCCAGTACGGCGGAGTTGCCCAGCAGCGCCTCGACGGTCTGCGCGATGTGGATGTCGACGATCCCGTCGACGTCGTCGACGCCCTGCTCCGTGGCCCGTCGGAGGCTGAGCGCCACCGCGTCCACCACCGCCCGCAGGTGCCCGACCGGCGGCGTGCCGGTCCGCGCGGCGTCCCGGGCGGCCTGCACCGCCCCGCAGGAGTCGTGGCCGAGCACCACCACCAGTGGGGTGCCCAGGACACTCACCGCGTACTCGACGCTGCCGAGCACCTCGGGGCCGGCGGTGTGCCCGGCGGTACGCACCACGAAGAGGTCACCCAGGCCCCGGTCGAAAATGATCTCGGCGGCCAGGCGGGAGTCGGAGCAGCCGACGATCACCGCGAACGGGTGCTGGCCGTCGGCGACCGCCGCCCGGTGCAGCGAGTCCTGGTTGGGGTGGCGCTGCGCGCCCGTCACGAAGCGCCGGTTGCCGGCGTGCAGCTCGGCGAGCGCCTGCGTCGGATCGGTCAGGGTCATTGCCTCACCTCGGTCCCTCGCGAGATCGGCCTGGTCACACCCGGCCGGCGACGGAGGCGGCCTCGCAGCCCACCGTCACACGCAGCGAAAGATACGTCAAGGTATACGTGATACGGATTTCATACATTACCGGGACGTGCGCAGCGTGTTTCGCCGCCGTGTCCCCGGGCCGCGCCCGGGCGGCTCCGGGTGCGCGGAGGCCAGGGCGGAAATGCCGGCGGGCTGGCCATACCATGACGGGCATGGCGACGACTGCGCAGAACGGGAGCACCCGGAACTGGACGTTCCTCACCAACCACGCGCACGTGCTGCTCGCCATCGCCCGCAACCCCACCGCCCGACTGCGGGACGTCGCCGAGGAGGTCGGGGTGACCGAGCGCGCCGCGCAGGCGATCGTCGCCGACCTGGAGGCCGGCGGCTACCTCCACCGCACCCGGGTGGGCCGGCGCAACGAGTACACGGTCAACCCGCGCGGCCACTTCCGGCATCCGGCCGAGTCCGACCGCCAGGTGGGTGACCTGCTCGCCCTCTTCACCGGCGAGCGCACCGAGTCCACCTCCTGACGACCGCTCAGCACTGCGCGCCGACCGCGCGGCGCTCGCCGACCCGCCCCGGCACCGGTCCGGGCGACCACGGCGCGACCACCGGCCCGACCGACCGCCGGCTCCCCGGACGTCGGGCCTGTCGACCACGGCGCGACCACGGCGCGACCACGGCGCGACCGCCGGCGCCCGTCCGGCTGCCTCGTCAGCACGCCACGTCGGGCGCAGGGCGCCTGGAGGTCCGGACCGCCCGTCGCCCCGTACCGGGCGCGGCGGCGGTAATCTCAGCGCGTGCGCGAGAGCTTCCGGCCGACTGGGACGGCGCTGACCGAGACCTCCGGGCGTCCATTCCGGACGGTCCTCGGTGGAGTGATGGCGGCCCTGCTCGCCTCGCTCGTGGTGCCGCCGGCACCGGCCGTGGCGGCCCCGAACTGCCCCGGCCCGGCCGGCGGGGTCGCCCCCGCCGAGACACCGTGGGCGCTGCGCCGGCTCGACCCGGCGTCGGCCTGGCGGATCACCCGGGGCGAGCGGGTCACCGTGGCGGTCATCGACTCCGGCGTCTCCCCCACCCATGCACTGCTCAAGGGGCAGGTACGCGAGGGCCGCGACTTCAACGGCCTGGCGTCGATGCAGGGCCGGTGCGACCTGGCCGGCCACGGCACCATCGTGGCCGGGATCATCGCCGGGCGGGACGACACCGGAGCCCCGTACAGCGGTATCGCGCCCGCGGCCCGGATCCTGCCGGTCCGGGTGCTGCCCGACACCCAGCGCACCAACGACCCCGGCCTGCCCCTGCAGATCGCCGACGCGATCCGCTGGTCGACCGACCAGGACGTCCAGGTGATCAACCTGTCGCTGGTCACGGTGGACCACCCGAAGCTCGCCCAGGCCGTCGACTACGCGCTCGGCAAGGGCGTCGTGGTGGTGGCCGCCGCCGGCAACCGGCGGCAGGAGCAGCAGGACCTGCCGGCGTACCCGGCCGCGTACCCGGGGGTGATCGCGGTCGCCGGAGTCGACCGGGAGGGCGGTCACGTCGGCAGCTCGGTCAGCGGCAACTATGTGGACATCGCCGCGCCCGGGCTGGACATCGTCGGCCCCGCCCCGGGCGGCCAGGGCTACCTCGCCGAGCCGCAGGGCGGCACCAGCTTCGCCGCCGCGTACGTCTCGGGCGCGGCGGCGCTGATCCGCGCCGCCCGGCCCGACCTCACGCCGGAACAGGTCGCCTACCGGCTCACCCGCACCGCCGACAACCCGCCCGAGGGGCACAACCCCGAGCTCGGGTACGGGGTCGTGAACCCGTACCGGGCGCTGACCAGCTTGCTCGGCACCCGGACCGACCCCGCCGTCGGGGCCATGCCGCCACCCGGTGCGGAAAAGGACCCGCTGGGCTGGCAGCGCACCGTGGCGCTCTGGGTCGCAGGGGCCGCTGGAGTGCTCGCCCTGGCGCTGCTGGCGGCCCGACCGATCGTGGCCCTGGGTCGCCGGCGGAAGTGGCGGCCCGGCCGCCGCGCCGAGACCGTCGACGCCTGACCGGCCGCCGCCGACGCGCGCCCCACGAACGGCGGAGCGCCCGTTCAGCGGCGGAGCGGCCCACGAACGGCGCAGCGCCCCACGAACGGCGGAAGGCACCGCCAACGGCGGAGCGCCGCCCACGTGACCGTGGACGGCGCTCCCTGTCGAGGCTCAGCGCAGGATGCCGGGCGCGGCACCGCCGTCCGCACCCCAGACGTCCTCGTCCTCCTCCAGCCACGTGTTGCGGGGAGCCTCCTCCTCGCCGTAGCCGGCGCCGTGGCCGCCGCCCATGCCGGCCATGCCGCCCTTGACCCCGGCACCGCCGCGGACGCCGCCGGCCGCGGCCTTGCCGGCACCGCCACGACCGGCCGCACCACCCATGCCGCCGGCCATTCCGCCCATGCCGCCGCCGAGCCGGCCCGCACCACGGCCCGCACCCCGGCCGGCGCCCGCACCGCCCGCGCCGCCCATCATCCCGGGCATGCCGGTGCTCACCGCCTTGCCGAGGGAGCCGCCGCCGGGGATCATGCCGCCGGCGCCGCCGAGGCCGCTGCCACCGCCGAGACCGCCGCCGGAGCCGAGGCCGGTGGTGCTGGGCAGGCCACCGCCGCCGAGGCCCGAGTTGGGCAGGGTGCCGACGCCGCCGGCACCGGCCAGACCGCTGCCGTACTCGTCACCGAGGCTGCCGGTGCCGCCGCCGCCCGGGTAGCCGCCGGTGCCGGAGGAGAGGTCCGGGTGGGTGCCGGTGCCGATGCCCGGTCCGCCGGTGCCGATGCCCGGGGGCGAGCCGACGCCGCCCATGGAGGGGCTGCCGCCGAGGCCGCCGGTGGAGGGCGCACCCCCGATGTCCGGCACGCCGCCCCCGCCGCCTCCGCCACCGCCCCCGCCGAGGTCCGGCTTCTCGAAGCCGTCGTGGATTGTCGACGGAGCGGTGCTGGTCGGCGCGTCCAGGCTCTCGTCGATCGCCAGGTAGTGGCTGCTGACCTGCCCGTAGACCCGGTTGGCGTCGTCAGTCTTGTCGTTGAACCAGTCGACCATCGAGCTGATCGGGTCGGCCAGGCCGAGGAAGTCCGGCTTGACCTTCATCTCGAAGAAGCCGGCGCTGATCGAGATCCGCCCGTTGCGGGCCTCCAGCACGTCGTTGACGCAGCTCGCCGGGATCGGGAACTCGGCCTGCGCGGCGCTGAGCTTGTCCGCGGCGTCCTTCAACGAGTGCACGATGCCGCCCCGGCTCTCGGCGTCCGCGACCACCTCGCCGGTGCTCTTCGCGAGCCCCTCGATGTGCGTCTTGAACGCCTCGTACGCCGGGCCCTTCCAGGTCTCGCCGAGGTCCTTGACGTTCGTCTCGAGGTTCTGCTTGACCGTGTTCAAATTCTTCAGCAGCTGCTCCCAGCCGAAGGCGGCGCTGGTGACGTCACCGGGCCGGCCGTCGATGACGATCTGCTGGCACATCTCTTCCCAACTCGGCATCTGCCGCCTCCCCCGACTCAGTTCTTCCCGGCGCGGCTGGACGCGCTGTTGATGGCGTTCTGCATCTGGTTGGCGTTCATCCGGTTGCGCTCATCGGCCGTGTCGTAATTCTCCTTGACCGTCCGGAGCGCGTTGGCGGCCTTCCAGAGCTCACGGGCGAGCTCCCGGAGCCTGGTCTGGGTGCTGTCGTAGAGGCCGGCGTGCTTGGTGGCGAGGGCGTTGGCCCGCTCGAAGCTGCCGAGCGGGCTCTTCTCACCGCCGCCGCCGACCGCCGCCGCCCCGGTGGCGTTGCGCATCCACTTCCGGATGTCCTCTTCCATCTTGTACGACTGCTGGTTGAGGAAATCGGCGTGGTCGTCGAGCCACGTGATGGCCTTGTCGAGGGTCGAGGCGTCCCACTCGGTCTTGGCGCCCGCGCCGCCAGGCGCGGGTGTCAGGTGCGTCGGTCGGTGGGCCTTGTTGACGTTGTCCAGCGAGACGCCGTCGTAATAGACGAACGGCGTGATGGTGGGTGCCACCGGGACGTTGGGCGTGTCGATCTCGACCCTGTCCGACTGCTGCGTCCTGTCGTCCGTCATCGGTTCCTCCCCGTCGCCGATCAGACTTTCTGGCTTACTGGTGGTGCGCGCCGGGGGCCGGCGGGGCCGGCGGCGGTGGGGGCGTCGCCCCCGGATGCGGCCAGGGGGCACCCTGGGGTGCCGCACCGGGCGGACCGTAGGCGCCCGGCGCGCGCGGCGGCACCTGACCGGGTACGCCGTGCGGGGCCGCGGGCGGGTACGGGCCACGGGCGCCCGGGACGGCGCCCGGCGGCACGGCGTGGCCGGCGGAGACCGGGTGGCCGGGCGGCGGCGGGAAGCCCGGGCCGGCGGGCGGCGGGAAGCCGGGACCGGCGGTCGGCGCGGCCGGCCGGCGGCGGGATCGGCGCACCAGCACGATCACCAGGATCGCCACCGCGATCGGCACCAGCAGGCAGAGCGCGCCCTGGATCAGCGCGCCGGTGCCGTTCTTCACGCCGAACGAGACGATCGGACCCTCGTCCTTCGACCGCTCCGGCAGGGGTTGCGACTGCTTCTCCCCGCCACCTCCGGTGGGCGCGCCGGCCAGCAGCGGGTTGCTCGACACGTTCGACACCGAGCGGGTCAGCGCCGCCACCGGGTCCACCGCCCCGAACCCGTACTCGTCGTCCCGGCCGGCGGGACCGCGGTCCTGGGCGGTGCGGATGAGCCGGTTGACCACGTTGGCCGCGTCCAGGTCCGGGTACTTCGCCCGGACCAGCGCCGCCACCCCGGAGACGATCGCCCCCGACTCGCTGGTGCCGCTGCTGACGCCATAGCCGTTGTCGGACACCGAGGTGGGCAGCGGTCCGATGACTTCTTCCTGCGGCGCGGCCAGCACGGACTCCGGGCCCCGCACGCTGTCGCCGAAGAACGAGCCGTTCCTGCCCAGCCCGGTCACCGCGATCACTCCGGGGATGTCCGCCGGCGAGGCGACGCCGACGTAGCCCTGGTGGACGTTGCCGGCGGAGGCGACGACCACGACGTTCTTCTCGAGGGCGTACCGGACGGCCGCGACCTCTGCCGGCTTCGCGGGTTCCTTGTTGCCCATCGAAATGTTGAGCACGTCGGCGCCGTGGTCCACCGCCCAGCGGATGCCCTTCGCGATGTCGTCGGCCTGGAGCCGGGTACCGACCGTGACGGGCAGGATCCTGGCCTCGGGAGCGATGCCGAGTTGGCGCATCTCTCCCCCACCACGCCCGGCGATGATGCCCGCCATGGCCGTGCCATGCGCGATCTTGTCGTCGGTGCCCCAGCCCTTCGCGGACCCGTCCGCGCCGGTGGCATACCCGGGGAGGACCTGGCCGCGCAGGTCCGGGACGGTGGGCTCGACGCCGGTGTCGAGGACGGCGACGACCACGCCGCGACCCTTGGTGATCTTGTGAGCCTGGGGGATCTTCAGCGCGTCGAGGTACCACTGGAGGCCGCGTACCGTGTCGGCCGCGCGGGCCGGGGCCGGCGGGGCCAGTGGAACCGTTCCGGCGGCGACCGCCAGGGCCAGCGCGGCCACAGTGGACCTCAACACCAGCCGGAGACTCTTCCGCGTTCGCATGACACTCCCAGGACCTCGACGACTCGCAACGCAGTGCGGCTCCGGTCCGGTCGAGCCGGACCGGAGCCGCGACGGGGCGATTATCTCAGCCCCACACCTTCGAGTTGCTCATCTCGGTGGAGACGTAGTTCTCGCGCGCCACGCCGACCGCACCGCCGATCTCGTTCAGGACGCGGTTGATGTCACGCACAGCGGTGTCCCACTGCGCCTGGTGCTGCTCGTAGGCGGCCCGGTCCTGGCCGTCCCACTGGAGCTTCGACAGCATCGACCGCAGCGTGTCCAGCTTCTCGTCGATGGTCTTCGAGATGGACTGCATCTGCTGGTTGGCGCTCTCGAGGACTGCGTAGTCAACCTTGATGCTCATGATTTCCTCCCCTGCTCTTCTCGGCGGATCACGGGTTGAGAGCAGAGTGGAACTTGTCCAGCATCTGCTGCTGCTCTTCGTCGTTGACCTGGTGCGTCGTACCCGACTTGTCGAGCAGGTCGGCGATGTTGTCCATCGCCGTCAGCAGCTTGACCGTGTCCTCGTTCCAGCGGTTCATCAGCGACTGGAAGCCCGTGGACGCCTGTCCCTTCCAGGCGATGGCCAGGTCGTCGACCACGTTCCACAGCTTCTTCAGCTCGCCGTCGACCTCGCTGCGCGTGGACCGCACGTCACTCGCGGCGGTATGCAGAGTCGCTGCTTCGACCTCGAACGCCATGCTTCACACCCTTCCGTCATGTTGTGGCGGCGGAATCTGCCGCGCCCTCCCCCGCGGCAAGGCCAACACCCCACCAACGGACACTCCGTAGGAGACGGTAGCCCACCGTGTCCAGCGCGCGCAGCCCTGCCCGGGCGCGAGACCGCACACACCATGACTCATTGTGGACGGACCGGTCGCCACCCATCGAGCCCTTCCCACCTATTGACCGACGTGTTTGAGCTGTCGGATGACCGGATCGAGGCCGGTCATCCCGCTCACACCGGCTCGACCCAGGCGGTCTGGATCAGCTGCTGACCGTCCCGGCGGCGGACCAGGGTGCCCCGGCCCGGCGGCTGCGGGCTCGGGCGCAGCGTGCCGAAGACCGCCCCCTCCTCGCGGTTGCCGGACATCAGCAGGCCCGGCGAGTCCAGCTCGCGCAGGCGTTGCAGCACCGGCTCGTAGAGGGCCCGGGCGATGCCACCGACCCGGCGGGTGATGATCAGGTGCAGGCCGATGTCGCGGGCCTGCGGCAGCAGCTCGTGCAGCGCGCTGAGCGGGTTGCTGCCGCCCGAGGCGACCAGGTCGTAGTCGTCGACCAGGATGTAGAGGTCCGGCCCCTTCCACCAGCTGCGGTCGCGCAGCTGGGCGGTGGTGACGTCCGGCCCGGGCAGCCGGTTCTGCAGGGCGCTGCGGATCGAGCCGAGGCCCTGGCTGAACACCTGGTTGGACGGCGCATAGTCGAGCAGGTGGTCGCCCTCGACCGCGCCGAGCAGGCCGCGCCGGTAGTCGGCGATCACGATCCGCGCCTGCGCCGGGGTGTACCGCTCGGTGATGCCCCGGGCGATCAGCCGCAGCACGTTGGTCTTGCCGCACTCCGCGTCGCCGAAGATCGTGAGGTGCGGCTCGTTCGCCAGGTCGAGGTGGACCGGCGCGAGCGCCGCCTCGTTGACGCCGATCGGCAGGCCGGGCGCCGACCGGTCGGCGACCCGGACCAGCTCGGTGAAGGGCAGCTTGCGCGGCAACAGCCGCACCTTGGGCGCCGGAGCGCCGGGCCAGGCGTCCGCGACGTGCCGGGCCAGCTTGGCCGACGCCTCGGTCAGGTCCTCGATGTCGCGGCGGTTGTCGATCCGGGAGACCGCGGTGAGGAAGTGCAGCTTGTCCCGGGTGAGGCCGCGCCCCGGCGCGCCGGTCGGCACGTTCGCCGCGGCCCGCCGGTCGATCTCCGACTCGTTGGCGTCGCCCAGGCGCAGCTCCAGCTTGGTGCCGAGCAGGTCCCGCATGTTGATCCGGATCTCCGCCCAGCGGACCGCGGTCAGCACCACGTGCACGCCGAAGCCCAGGCCACGGTTGGCCAGGTTGGTGATCGTCTGCTCCAGCTCCTCGTACTCCTGGCGCAGCGTGTTCCAGCCGTCCACCACCAGGAAGATGTCGCCGAACGGGTCGTCGGCGAACTCGCCGGCCGCCCGACGCCGGCGGTAGCTGGCGACGGAGTCGATGCCGTGCTGGGCGAAGCGGGTCTCCCGGTCGTCCAGGACCGCCACCACCTCGGCCACCGTGCGGCGCACCGCCTCGGTGTCCCGGCGGCCGGCCACCCCGGCGACGTGCGGCAGCCCGTCCAGGCTGCGCAGCGCCCCACCCCCGAAGTCCAGGCAGAAGAACTGCGCCTCGCGCGGGGTGTGGGTGAGCGCCAGCGAGGCGATCATCGAGCGGAGCAGGGTGCTCTTGCCGCTGAGCGAGGCGCCCACGATGACCACGTTGCCGCCCGCGCCGGCCAGCTCCACCATCATCGGGTCGCGGCGCTGCTCGTACGGGCGGTCGACCACCCCGACCGGGACGGTGAGCTGCCCCCGGCCCGGCCAGGTCGCGGTGCAGAGCCCGAAGGTCGAGTGGACGGCCAGCGGCGGCAGCAGCTCGGACAGGCTCGGCGGCTCGGACAGCGGCGGCAGCCACACCTGGTGGGCCGGGGTGCCCCGGCCCTTGAGCCGCTCGATGAGCACGTCGAGCATCGCCACGGCCTTGCCGTCGGCCGGCTTCTCCTCGGCCGGGGCCACCTCGACCGGCGCCTGCGGGACCTGCACCGGCACGAAGTTCACCCCGTACGGCACGATCCGGCGCTGCACCAGCGCCCGGGACGAGCGCTGGCCCTCCCCCGGCGCCCGGTACGGCCCGGACACGTACGCCGCCCGGAACCGCAGCATGGTGCTGGTGTCGGTCTTCAGATAGCCGTGGCCGGGCGCGTTCGGCAGCTCGTACGCGTCGGGCACGCCGAGCACGATCCGGCTCTCCACGGCCGAGAAGGTCCGCAGACCGATCCGGTACGACAGGTGGGTGTCGAGGCCGCGCAGCTTGCCCTCCTCCAACCGCTGGGAGGCCAGCAGCAGGTGCACTCCGAGCGACCGGCCCAGCCGGCCGATCATCACGAAGAGGTCGATGAAGTCCGGCTTGGCGGCGAGCAGCTCGCTGAACTCGTCGCAGATGATGAGCAGGCTCGGCATCGGGGCGAGCGGCTCACCGGCGGCCCGGGCCTTCTCGTAGTCGAACCGGGAGACGTAGTTGCCAGCGGCCCGCAGCACCTCCTGCCGGCGGGTCATCTCACCGGCGAGCGCGTCCCGCATCCGGTCGACCAGCGGCAGCTCGTCGGCCAGGTTGGTGATCACGGCGCTGGTGTGCGGCAACGCCTCCAGCGACGCGAACGTCGCGCCACCCTTGAAGTCGACCAGGACGAAGTTGAGCTCCTCGGACGAGTGGGTCACCGCCAGCGCGCCGACGATCGTGCGCAGCAGCTCGCTCTTGCCGGAGCCGGTCGCGCCGATCACCAGGCCGTGCGGGCCCATGCCCTCGTGCGCGGACTCCTTGAAGTCCAGCTCGACGACGTTGCCGTCCGGGCCCACGCCGAGCGGGATGCGCAGCCGGTCGCGGTGGCTGCGCGGCCGCCAGGTCTGCTGCACGTCGACCGCCGCCGCGTCGCCGACGCCGAGCAGGTCGGGCAGCTCCATGCTGCGGGCCAGCGGCTCGTCCGAGGTGGTCTGCTGCTGGGAGAGCCGGTACGGCGCGATCTGCCGGGCCAGCCCCTCGGCGGCCTCGGCGCTGAGCCGGTCCGGCGTGCCGAGCCGCGAGCTGGAGGCGCCCCGGACCAGCTCCAGCGAGCCGCCGTCACCGGCGTCCAGGCAGAGCAGCCAGCGGCCGGCGTCGCGCGGGATGGTGCCGGAGAGGTCGATGGTGGTGGCGCCGAGCAGGCCCGGCCCCATCAGTTGGCAGGTCGCCGACACCTCACCGCCGTCGATCACCACCACCACGTGCGGGGCGCTGGTCAGCGGCTTGGCCTCCGGGGCGAAGCGGGGCCGCCCGGCCAGCTCGGCGGCGAGCGACTCCTCGGCCTCGGCCAGGCTGGCGAAGACCAGCCGACGGGCGCCCGCGGCGTCGGTCCGCGCGCTGTGGTGGACGTGCGGCAGCCACTTGACCCAGTCCCACACCTGCTGCCGGTCGGGCGCGGCGACCACCGCGAGGATCAGGTCGTCGGGGGCGTGGAAGGTGGCCAACTGGGCCAGCGCCGCCCGGGTCAGGTCCAGCACCGGCTCGCGGTCGCCGCGCAGCACGATCCGGCTGAACGCCCGCAGGGAGAGCGCGGTGGGCAGCTCGGGCACGCTGGAGTGGGCCCGGACGAACCGGCGCAGCGCGATCGCGCTCATCGGCTCCAGGTCCTCCACCGGCTTGGTCTCCGGCGGGACGATCTCCACGGCGAGGCGCTGCGGGCCGGTGGCGATCCGGGCCTCACCGAAGTCGTCCTCGGTGATCCGCCGCTCCCACATCCGCCGGGACGCGGCGATCGACCAGAGCGCGTCCGGCTCCGGGTGCCGCCAGGTCATCGCGGCCCGCTGCTGCTCGGCGGCGCGCCGGGTGCGCTTGCGCATCTGGGCCAGGTAGCGCATGTAGTCGCGCCGCTCGGCGTTCAGCTCGGCCTTGTCGTTGCCGCCGTTGCCGAGCGAGCCGATCGCCATGCCCAACATGGACACGCCGAAGAGGCCACCGGCGACGTACGTCATCATGCCGCCACCCCGGCCGGCGTAGAGGAACGCCATCGCGCCGACCCCACACACCATCGGCAGGATCATCAACAGCTGGCCCATGCCTCGGGGCGTCTGTTCGGGCAGCTCCGGAGGGGACTCCAGCAGCACCTCGCCGCGCGGCAGCGCGGGCCCCGGTTGACGCGGAAGCCGGCGGAACACCACGGTGCTCACGGCTGTCTCCTCCCCAGAAGCGGCCCTGATGCGGTTTCGCGACCGACCTGAGTCGTCGGGTGGGCATCGTACGTGCCCGCCATCGTAGGTAATCTCCCGTGGGCGTCGTGGACCCACGGGGGCGAGGCCGCCGGCCGAGGTGGATCTGAGAGAGCACGAGGAGGCCACAGTGGCGACGAAGTCGGCGACCGGCGGGTTGAGCCGGATCACCATCGTGGCACCCCGGACGAGGATGGATTTGGCACTGCCGTCCGACGTGCCCCTGGCGGACCTGCTCCCCACCCTGCTGCGGTACGCCGGCGAGGACCTCGCCGACGAGGGCGTACGGCACGGTGGCTGGAGCCTGGCCCGGCTCGGCGGGCAGCCGCTCGACGGCGGCCGGACCGCCGCGCAGCTCGGGGTCCGCGACGGCGAGGTGCTCTACTTCAACCCGCGCGCGGCGGCGGCCCCGGAGATCGTCTTCGACGACGTGGTGGACGCGGTCGCGACGGCGACCAACCAGCGCCCGGGCACCTGGCAGGTCGGCACCACCCGCACGTTCTCCGTGCTGCTGGCGGCGGTGACGCTGGGGGTCGGCGCGGTCGTCACGCTGCTCGCCGGCCCGCCGCAGCTGCCCGGCGCGGTGGCCGCCCTGCTGATGGCGGTCGTGCTGGTGGTGGGCGCGGCGGTGCTGTCCCGGGCGGCCGGCGACAGCCGGACCGGCTCGGTGCTCGCCATGGCCGGCCTCGGCTACGCCGCCGTGGGTGGCCTGCTGGTGCTGGCCGGCGACCGGACGCTGACCGAGCTGGCGAGTCCGCACGTGCTGCTGGCCGGTACCGCCGTGGTGTTCTTCGCCGCGATCGCCGCGCTCGCGGTCGGCGACCGGATGCCGCTGTTCTTCGGGGCCGTCGCGGTCGGCGCGGCGGTGGCCCTCGGTGCGCTGCTCTCGCTGGCCTTCGGCATCGGCGCGGCGGCCGCCGCCGCGATCGTCGCCACCGTCGCGTTCGCGACCCTGCCGGCGCTGCCGATGGCCGCCTACCGGTTGGCCCGGCTGCCCGTGCCGTCCATCCCCACCGGCCCGGACGACCTGAAGACCGACACCGAGACGGTCGACGGTCGTCGGGTGCTGCGGCTCAGCGAGCGCGCCGACGCGTTCCTCACCGGGCTGCTGTGGACGGTGTCGCTGCTCGTGCTGGGCAGCCAGGTGGTGCTGGCCGGCAACGGCCGGCTGCCGGCGGTGCTGCTCTGCCTGGTGCTGGCGCTGCTGTCGCTGCTGCGGGCCCGGCCGTTCATCGGGCGCGCCCAGCGCACCCCGGTGCTCGTCACCGGCACCGCCGGGCTGGCGCTGACCGCGGCGGCCACCTTCGCCGGCGGCTCGCTGGTGACCCGGCTCGGGCTGGTCCTCGGCGGCCTGCTGCTGACCGCCGTGGTCAGCCTGATCTACGGCCTGAGCGTGGCGGGCAAGCGGATCTCGCCGGTCTGGGGCCGGACCCTGGACATCGTCGAGATCCTGCTGATCGTCTCGCTGGTGCCGCTGGCGTTCTGGGTGTGCGGGCTCTACGGCTGGATCGTCAATCTCCGACCCTGAACGTGCCGGCCGCGGTGGCGACCGGCGTGGTGGCGTAGACCCCGGGCCCGTGCTGGCCGTCCAGCGGCCGGGCCGGGATGCCGCACCGGCGGGCCATGTCGCGGACCACCTTGACCAGGGCCTCGACGTGGCCGTCCATGGCGGCGACGCGCAGCAGGGGCGGCACCGGCCGGCCGCCCGGCACCACCACCGCGGCCACGGTGTGCGACGGGGCCGAGGTGGAGGTGATCGCCTCCACCAGGGTGCCCAGCGACGCCTCGGGCCGCTTGCGCAGGGTCAGGCAGAGCTGCGTCCAGCCGCCGCCGCGCAGGCCCGTCCAGGTCTCCGCGGGCGCCGCCGGGGCGAGGTCGAGGCCCGCCGCGGAGACCACCGCCGCCCGTAGCTCGTCCCGGCCCAGCACGCGGTGGCTCAGCCCGGCCGCGTTCAGCGCCTTGCCCAGCCGTCCGACGCCGGCCGCGACCGTGCGGTGCACGCCGCGCATCCCGCCGCCGCGGGTCACCGTCTCGGTGCGGGCGTCCGGCACGGACAGGCGCAGCGCCACCCAGACCGTCCGGTGGGCGGCCGGTGGCGCGCCCGGCGCCGGGTACCAGACCAGGGTGTGCGAGACGACCTGGGTGAGGGTGACCGGGCCGGCGAAGTCGGTGAGCACCTCAAGGGCACGGTCCACCACGGACGCCTCGATCGAACCGGCCGGCGCGCCGGGCCGCCCGGTCAACGCCACGGCGGCGAACCAGCCGCGCCCGTCCTGGCCGATGCCGAGCCGGGTACCCCGCTCGGTGAGTTCGATCACGTTGAGTTCGGGGGTGAGCGCCGCCAGCCGGGGGTCGGCCACGGCGCCCTGGGCGACCGCCGCCCGGGCCTGCTCGCGGCGGCGGCCCAACCGGCGGCGCAGCAGCAGGTCCTCGTACCACCAGCGGCCGCCGCGCCGGGCGAACGACGCCACCGTCGCGAACAGGGCCAGGCCACCGACCACCCCGACCACCCAGCCGGGCCCGCCCAACGCGGCCCAGACGGCGAGCGCGCAGAGTTCCAGCACGACGAGCTGACCGACGGCGACCGGCCCGATCCGGCCGCGTCCGCGCCGGTCGGCCGGCACCACCGGCCGGTCCGCCGCGGCGTCGGGGGCGGCGGGGGTACGACCGGGTGGCGCCTGGAGCTGCGTCATCGGTGAGCGTCCCTTCTGGACATCATGGGCATCCGGCGGGGCGGTGCGGTGCCGGAGGACGGGCGGGGGTCCCGATGACCCGCCCGTGGCCCCTTATCGTAGGGAAGCCCGCGGCGGAGTTCGGACCTGATCGTCGCGGACCCACCCCCGCCGGAGGTCAATCATGCGGACCCGCCGCGATCAGGTGCAGGCGTACCGCTTCGTCACCCGCCGCATCGTCTCCGCGCTGCTCTCCGGCGACCCCGAGACCACCAACCTGCCGATGCGGCGACTGGGCATGGCCGTGATCGGCAGCGTGCTCACCGCCGCGATCGTGCTCGGCGGGGCCGGCGCGTACGGCCAGTTCACCGGGAACACCGCGCCGCTGGAGGCGAACACGCTGGTCATCGAGCGGGAGACCGGCGCCACCTACGTCTTCGCCGACGGGGTGCTGCACCCGACGTTGAACTACGCCTCGGCGCGGCTGATCCTCAACGAGGCCGATCCGCCGACCCGGACGATGTCGCGCGCGTCGATCGAGGACCGGCCCCGGGGTCGTACCGTCGGCATCGTCGGCGCCCCCGACGCCCTGCCGGACCGCAAGTCGCTGGTCGGCCTCCCCTGGTCGGTCTGCGACGTGCCCGACCCGGGCGACTCCCGCCGGTCGACCACCCGGGTGGTGATCGACCGGCCGTTGACCGGCGGCACGCCGCTGGCGGACCGGGCGGTGCTGGTCCGCGGTGACGGGCAGCGCTTCCTGCTCACCGGCGGCTCCCGGCTCCAGATCGTCGGCGGGGACCCGGCGCTGGCCGCGCTGCGGATGGCCAACGCCACCGCGCTCGACGTCGGCGCGCAGCTGCTCAACGCGGTCCCGGCGGGGCCGGCGCTGCGGGAGCTGGGCATCGACGGCGACGGCACGCCGAGCAGCCGCTCGGTCGGCGGCCGCCCGGCCCGGATCGGCCAGGTGTTCCGGGCCGCCGGCGAGCACTACGTGCTGACCCGCGACGGCCTGGTCTCCATCGGCGAGGTGAGCGCCCTGCTGCTGCAGAGCGACGGCGGTCAGGTCACCGACATCAGCCCGGACCAGGTGGGCGAGCTGGCCGACCGGCGGGTGGAGCCCGACGGCATGCCGCAGGCGCTGCCCGCGCTGCATCCGGTGCGCCCGGGGCAGACGGTGGTCTGCGCCAGCTACCGGTCCGGTCCGGCCGGCGGTGCGCCGACCACCACCCTGGAGGTCTTCGACCGGACGCCGCCCGAGCTGGCCGGCGCCGACGACGCGACGGCGGTGCGGCAGGGCTCCCGCGACGCCGTCGAGACGGCCGAGGAGGTGCTGCTGCCGGGCGGCAAGGGCGTGCTGGTCCAGGCCGCCCCCGGCGCCGGCGAGGGCACCGAGGCGGCGGCCGGCGCCACGGTCTACCTGATCAGCCCACAGGGGGTGCGGTACCCGCTGGGGAAGCGCTCCGGCGACGCGGCCACCGCGCTCGGGTACGGCGGGGTGAAGCCCCTGGTCGTGCCGGCGTCGCTGCTCTCGCTGATCCCGACCGGCCCGACCCTGGAGCGGCGGGACGCGTTGTCCTACTTCGCCCCGGGCGACGGCCCCGGCACCCCGTCAGCGCAGCCGAAGGCGGCCACCGGAGCGCCGGCCCAGGGCGGTTGAGGGGTGCCGACGGTCGATCCACGGGTCGCCCCGGCTGGCGCCGGTCGACTAACCTGGGCGTGGCCGACGTATCGACTATGGACAACGGGGATGCTGCCATGACCGGGCGTACGACAGTCGACGTGCTGTCCCTGGAGGACTTTCACCAGCGTTTGGCGGACCGGCTCGCCCAGGCGGAGGCGGCGCTGAAGAAGCTCAACACCGAGCTCCAGTGCACCCCGCCCGCGCTCGGCACGTTCACCGATGCCAGCAGCAACGCCCGCCGCTACAGCGAGATCCAGGCGAGCTATGCCGAGCAGGTCGCCCGGCTGCGCCGCGCCGTCGAGGCGTCCCGGACGGCGACCCACACGATCATGACGAACTACCGCACCACCGAGGCGCGCAACGCGGCGAACGCCGCCGACATCGAGGCCGCACTCAACGGGGTGGACGAGGCGCTCAAGGAGCGGGGGGACCGTCGTGTCTGAGTACACCCAGCGCTATCAGCATGTCAGCCACCGTGAGCTGTACGACGCGGTGCACGCCGGCGACCCGCAGCAGATCGACAACCTGGCCAGCCAGTGGAGTTCCCTGCGGGACACGCTCGACAACCTCGCCCGGGATCTCGGCGCCGACCTGGACAAGTTGGCCCCGGCCTGGACGGGCGACGCCGCGCGGGAGTTCCACGACCGGCTCTCCCTGGTCGTGCGCTACTCGTCCGACCTGGCCGGGGGCACAGCCGAGGTGCGGCAGGCGCTCTCGCTGATGGCCGGCCAGCTGCGCACCGCCCAGCGGGAGGCGGAGAGCCCGGAGGCCACCGACGACCACGACAAGGCGGTGGACGGGGCGACCAAGGGCCTGATCCTCGGCGTGCCGGGCATGATCGTCGGCGGCATCCTGGGCCATCAGCAGGACAAGGCCGAGCAGGAGAAGGCCCACCAGCGGATGGTGCAGGTGGTGGCCAACCTGGCCACGGGCTACGAGGCCGCCTCGTACGGCCGGGTCGTCGACCCGCCGGCCCCGCCGCCGCGACTGCCGGGTGAGGCCGACCGGAGCGGCGCCACGACCAAGGCCGGCCCGTCGGTGGGCAGCCCGGCGTCCGCGCCCGGCACCGGGATCGCCGGTCCGGGCGGCGGCGCCACGGTGTCCACCCCCAGCAGCCCGGCGCACGGTCCGACGACCGGTTCCGGCGACACCGGCAGCGGCGGCAACGGCACGGGTACGACGACCACGCCGGTCACCGGCGGCGGGCTCGTCGGCACCGGCACCTCGCTCGCGGGCGCCGAACCGCTCACCGGCGGCGCGCTTGCCGGGGGCGCCGGCCTGGCCGGCGCGGGGGCCGCGACGGGCGGCGCCTCGGGCGGCGGCTCGGGCATGGCGTTCGGCGCTGCCGCCGGCATCGCGGCCGGCGGGGTGCTCGGCACCGGCGCGCTGGCCTCCTCGGGCCGGGCGTCCTCACCGACGCCGGTCCGGCCGGCCACCGGCGCCACCGGCATGGAGAACGG